>NZ_CEYLVT010000006.1:62650-85059 GCF_982860115.1 Moorena sp. | reverse complement strand
AGGGCTAGATTACTTATAGAGTCTGCGTTTTAGATTATTTCGTCGCCCCCTCAGCAATAATGCCACTAGCAGCAATCAGGTATTTAGCCCTAAAGGTATAGTATTCACTATTGTTTCGACCGACTTTTACTCGTACAGCAAAGGTCTCACCCTCATCAATTACTTCTTCGACAAAAGCATCTAGTGAATCCCCACCGATAGACAAATAATGCTCTTTACCTTGTCTAAGAACAGAACGACCAGGGGTATCAGGAGGTAAACCCAAGTAATTGTGGAGTTCCTGCATCCAAAAAGAGCGCGCTTTGCCTTTATCGATAATCAAAGTATTGAGTAAGTAACGCTGGAGATAGATTCCCGCAGAGAGACCTCCTGCGCCACCTCCCACAATAATGGTGTCGTAAATTTTGTCAGTGGATTCTTGAAGATTTTGTTTTTTGAGTTTCATGATCTTACCTCTGTAGTGGATTGGACTAAAAACTATCAGGATGGAATTTGAGGTTAATTAAGATGTCCTGTTTTGACGTAGATTAAACAGCCTTCTTGACTAAAGGGAGTATGATTACTGCCATGAGGATTGCGTATCCAAGTTCCTTTAGGATAAGTGCCATATTCATCTTCAAATACCCCGTCAATTACATAAATTTCTTCTCCACCAAAATGACTATGGTGTTTAAAAACAGTTCCAGGTTCCCATTTCACTAGAGCAACATTCTCTGTACTATGAGTATGTAAGGGCATTACCTGTAATCCTTTAACTAAACCTGGAACCCAAGAGTTGTTACTTGTATCGATTACTACTCGCTCTTGATCCTCAGGAGACATTTGCCATAGTTTCACCAGAATCGTACAACCTGATTCACTTTTAGGAGTATGGCTTGAACCTACAGGATTACGGACATAAGTACCAGAGGGATAATCTCCGTTTTCATCAGAAAATATTCCCTCTAAAACCAGAAATTCTTCACCACCACCATGAGTATGAGCAGAAAAAAAACTACCAGTTTCATAGCGAACTAGAGACGTTGCTCTGGCTACTTCGTCTCCATCCCTTTCCAACATCCGACGCTGTACACCGGCCATAGGGGAATCAACCCAAGGTAGCTCTTCGCTATAGACAACAACTCGTTGACTTAAATCTGCATGAATCTGCATGGTAACCTCCTGAAATTATGTTTATTGTTGGAATCTGTAATTATTGCTTGAGATTCCTAGTACGATCACCTATCCGACTACTTAGATTCTCATTATGCCTAATTGTGCTCGACGAATCTGCCTGACTACTTAGGGCCATTAGAGCGAGCGAAGTTGCGAATGTAATTAGCAATCAACTCTAGATCTTCCTCAAGGGCAAAATGACCGGTATCTAGGATATGGAATTCAATGTTATTGAGATCTCGCTTGTAGGGATGGGCTCCTTCTTCGGGAAAAATGTAGTCACCTTTGCCCCAAACAATTAGGGTTGAAGGTTGAAACTGACGGAAATAGTCTTGCCATTGCGGGTAGAGAGTTGGGTTAGTACCGTAGCTGTAAAACAGTTCTAATTGAATTTCTTTGTTGCCAGGACGGTCTAGCAAATATTGGTCGTGAAACCAATTGTCTGGAGCAATGGTTTCTGGATTGCGAACTCCATTAGTGTATTGCCACTTAGTCGATTCGAGGGTTAAAAAATCCGCTAGAACTTGAGCATTTTCGGGAGTTTTATCCTGCCAGTAAGCCTTGAGTGGTTGCCAAAACTCTCCCAAACCTTCCTCATAGGCATTACCATTCTGTACAATCAGCCCTAGCACTTTGTTGGGATATTTGCTGGCTAGACGGTAACCTACTGGTGCGCCATAGTCCATCACATAGAGAAAGTATTGTTGTAAATCCAATTTAATCGTCAACTTTTCGATGATATCTGCCAATTTATCAAAGCTATAGTCAAATTCATCAACTTTCGGCATGGAACTAGCACCAAAACCAGGATAATCTGGGGCAATCAGGTGGAATTCGTCTGCAAGGGCGGGAATTAGATTGCGGAACATGTGGGAGGAAGTAGGAAATCCATGTAACAAGAGGATGGTAGGGGCGTTTTTGGAGCCAGCTTCCCGATAGAAAATATCAAGTCCATCAATCTCAATAGTTTTGTGCATTGTGGTGTTTAGGTTCGTCATGATGATTACGTTACTTGGTGATAATTGATTTAGTTATTACGGTTAAAACTAGATGAGGAGAGCTTCAATTTGAGGAGGAAAGTTGAGCTACTTGTTTCTCTAACTCTTTAATGCGCGCTTCTAGGGGAGCTTTGATCTTGGCCAATTCTTCTTCTGAATAACGAATCGGAATATGTTGGGGACAATTCCAGTCAAATGCCTCAACTTTAATTATGAATACTCGTCCCAATTCCGCCTGATAATTAGGATCGGCTAATTGATTGAGCAGTTGTGGGTCGTTATCAATAACTTGAGCCCTTCCCCAAATCTTTAATCGGCGACGGTGAGCGTAATCCATCAAAAATAGAAAAACGCGATCGCTTTCAGACAAGTTACCGACACTGATATATTGCAGATTTCCTTGAAAATCCACAAAACCCAAGGTTTGATCGTCCAGAACTTTGAGGAATCCTTTAGGTCCTCCACGAAACTGGATGTAAGGCCAACCTTTACTGTTGACCGTACCCATATAGAAACTATCCCGTGCCGCGATAAATTCTGTTTCTTTAGCAGTCAGAGTATCTGCGCTAATGCCTCGTTTGGCGAATTGGTCATAAATTTCCCGAGAGCTGTAGCGGGTTTGAGCGTTTTTGACTCCAGGGGTAAAAGCAATATTGGTAAATTGTCGTGCCATCAGAAATCCCCTTATTTATCTAGACTAGGTATTATGTAGACCGGTCTGTATATTATTAGTTTAATAGACAGGTCTGTATAAAGTCAAGGATTTTCCGCTGATTTTTTTTGTAAAGTTTTGTTAAGCAGTGCCCGATGGTCAAGGGTAAGGACACTGAGGAGGGGAAAGTGTTAGTCTAAACTATACAGACTTGTCTATACAAATCGGATTCAGTAACCATGAGCAAATTGACTTCATCTCGTAAACCAGTTCGCGATCGCATTTTAGAGAAAGCCTCTGAGCTCTTTTACCAAGACGGTATTCAGAATGTAGGGATTGATCGCATCATTTCCGAGTCTGGTGTGGCCAAGATGTCACTTTACAACCACTTCAAATCGAAGGATGCTTTGATTGAAGCATTCCTACGACAGCGGGGCGAGAGCTGGCGTTCCTGGTTTAAAGAAACTGTTGCCCAACATAGTTCAGATCCCAAAGAGCGTCTATTAGCAATCTTTGATGTGCTTCAATTATGGTTTGAGGCTCCAGATTTTCGGGGCTGTGCTTTCATTAACGCTACTGTAGAATTGGCCAAGCCCAATCACCCAGGTTATCAGGCGGCTTTGGAGCACCAACAAGCGGTTTATGCCTATATTTTGGATCTGGCTCAAGCTGCAGGCATTACTGATCCTGAATTATTGGCTCGACAGTTTTTACTGCTTGTGCAAGGCTCAATTGTGGTGGCGATGATGGAAGGGAACTCAATAGCCGCAGCACAAGGGAAAACCGTTGCTTCAGCATTATTAGGGAGTAGGGAGTAGGGAGTAGGGAGTAGGGAGTAGGGAACTCAGAAGAGGGAAGAGCGAAATGGGATGCTAAGCATTGAGCCGCTAAGGGAACGCACTTGTTTGTAAACGGTTGAGGGTCAATCAAAAAAACCGTTGCGTCAATGGTGTAGATTAAATCAAGATCTACTATGACCTACTCAACTATCTAGTTGTCATAGCCACCAGCACTCCCAGTAATTCATCCACAGGTGTTAGATAGCGGTCATTAAGATCCACCATCGCCTTGCCTTCTGGTGTCAGAGCCAGGAATCGCCATACTTGTCCCGTCGTAACAGTTCCATATACAGTTCGCTCAGCCATCTCTGGCTCTTTTTGGTTAACCAATCGAGCTGCATACATCGTAGCCAAGCATTGAGGGAGTCCTTCATTAATATTTTCGTTTTTTGCCTCTACCACTACCACCACTGGAGCTTTGATGGTTAACTTATCTGGGTGATCAGTAAGGATGAAATCAAAAAATCCAGTAAGTCCCTGTGCTGGGTCTACATTAAAGTTTTTGCCAGAAAACAGACTAATACGAGGGTTAATGACTGTAATTTCACTTAAAATAGGAGCGATAAGATATTCAGAGCGAGCTTTTTCAGTATTGATAGCAGTTGCTAGTGGCACAAAGCGTCTGAGAGCTTCCTGAAGAAAGTCACTGGGGGAAATTGGGTCTGCTTGAATCAGGCATGGCACAGGTTCTAGCATATCAATCCCTAGAGAAGTTAGTGTGTCTAGAGATTTAAAATCACTATAAGACATTCACATCTATCCTAGGTTTGAAAATTAACACTTGTTACTTGAAACTTGTCAAGGGTCAATTTTCAAGTAATACTTAACACTTAACAAGTAATAATAATTCAGCAAAATAATCGATAATTCCTGGGGATAATACCGAATTGTTTGGCTGCTCAAGCTCTTATTAATTGGTAATTAACCTGGATTGATACCCTAAAAATTACTAAGTCAGAGAGCCCAGGCAGTCCCCTTAGTTTCCCTTTCGTCCCCCGTGCTTGGCACGGGGGTTTTCAGCTTTCAAGAACTCTTCATAAATATGAAAGAGAAGATGGAAATTAGAACAAGACCAATAACTATATTCTCGACAGGTAGGGTAGATTGAGGGTTTTCAAGAAAATTGACTGTCGGTCTGACCACATTTTCTAGATTTATGGGATTGTTAAACTGGACTTCTTGGAAATAAGAATAACTAGGCTCATAACTAGGCTGTTGGGGATTGATGAACACTAGAGAAACAGTTTTATCCATCGGACTCACTTCGGCTAATTCTTCAAAAAACAACTTACCGGTACCGTTAGCAGTCCTGGAAATGGCTGGACTGGTTGAGTTATAATATATATCTGTGGTGAGAGACACTTGACTAAAAAGTAGTACTATCACTAAGGTTACAGGTGAAGAATCCCCTAGGCTATAGGGGTTCCTAGACAAATTTTACCATTTTCTAGATAGGATTTATAGATATTATTTATACATAAGTCAACTGCAAAGACAGGAAGAACAGTAAGCTCAAAGGAAGTTTAGGGGCTAAGACTGTTGGCATTTTGCCCTTCTCAGCACGAGACTGATGTACACAGATAACCGATAGACTCACAGAACGTCTATCGGTTAGCCTATTCGGTATCTGTGTGTAAAAACCCATGGTGTGCTTTTCTGGTTGATCAAATGCATTCAGGGGGGACTATAAAAGCCCGTTTTTACACGATCGCTGGATAAAGCATCACCCCTAAAGAAACCACACCAGCAATGATCATTAATCCAGCTGGCATAAACTTGCGAGTTTTAGCGAGCCGGATGGCAAACACAATCACCAGTGCAGCTGCTATGGCTATCCCTAAGGTTTGTGCCCAGGGTTGTCCTTGAAGCTGCATTATTCCAGCAAATATTAGCAATAAACCGCTAATTACACCAGAAATGAGAGATATTTTGCTTTTGGCTTTAGCATAGCCCATGATTCCCCCGATCAGGGCTAAGATGCCGTATAGGAGTACTGCTGCAATACTTAGATTCATCATTAAATTTTTTGTCAAACTGAACTCAGTTATACCTCTAGCTCGATACCTCTATGGTCAGTTCAGCAGAAAACTTAACATTGTAGTCCAGGTAGCAAAGGGAGTAGGGAGTAGGGAAGATCGGATGCAGCGCAGTCAAAGGAGAGCACCCCACTCGCCCTTTGCATCAAGACGGAGTAAGAAAATTTAGGTGTACTTCACGCTTACTAGGAAACGCTATAGCAACTCATCAAAATAAGAAGTAACGCTGTGCCATAGGTAAAACCGTTGCGGGCTCGCATGTTAATAATTCCCCATCAGCTCTGACTTCATAGGTTTCTGGATTGACCTCAATCTGTGGCAAGGCGTCGTTGAGTTTCATGTCGGTCTTGCTCAAGTTGCGGGTGTTGGAAACGGCAACAGCGGATTTTTGTAAGCCAATTTGAGCTGGGATGTCTTGGTCTAAGGCAGCTTGGGAGACAAAGGTAACGGATGTGGCTGCGATCGCACCACCAAAACTACCAAACATCGGACGCATATGAATCGGCTGGGGTGTGGGAATACTAGCATTGGCATCACCCATTTGGGACCATGCGATCGCACCACCTTTAATCACTATCTCTGGCTTGACTCCAAACATGGCTGGACGCCACAGACACAAATCCGCTAGCTTCCCTTCTGCGATGGAACCGACATAATTAGCAATTCCGTGAGCGATCGCAGGATTAATCGTATACTTGGCAACGTAACGCTTGGCTCGGAAATTGTCGTTTTCCCCAGTTTCCCCAGTAGTGGTGGATAACACTCCCCGTTGCACTTTCATTTTGTGGGCTGTCTGCCAGGTACGGATAATCACTTCACCGACCCGTCCCATGGCTTGAGAATCAGAGGCAATCATACTAAATGCCCCTAAATCATGAAGGATATCCTCAGCAGCAATAGTTTCCCGACGAATCCGGGACTCAGCGAAGGCCACATCTTCAGGAATGCCCCGGTCTAGGTGATGGCACACCATGAGCATATCGAGATGTTCTTCTAGGGTATTAAGGGTATAGGGACGGGTCGGATTGGTAGAAGAGGGCAATACATTAGCTTCACTACATACTTTAATAATATCTGGAGCATGACCTCCCCCTGCTCCTTCGGTGTGGTAGGTGTGAATGACTCGGTTTTTGAAGGCAGCAATGGTATTTTCCACAAACCCAGCTTCATTGAGGGTATCGGTATGAATTGCCACCTGGACATCAAACTGATCCGCCACACTTAAACAGGTATCAATAGCGGCTGGAGTAGTGCCCCAGTCTTCGTGCAGCTTCAATCCCATGGCACCGGCTATCACTTGTTCCTGTAATCCCTCGGGTTTAGCACTATTGCCTTTCCCTAAAAACCCTAGATTCACAGGAAATGCATCGGCAGCTTGCAGCATCCGGTGAATATTCCAAGCACCAGGAGTACAGGTAGTGGCGTTAGTGCCAGTGGCTGGACCTGTACCACCGCCAATCATAGTAGTGATACCAGATGCGATCGCAGTTTCAATCTGTTGGGGACAAATAAAGTGAATGTGAGCATCAATCCCGCCAGCGGTGACAATCATTCCTTCCCCAGCAACTGCTTCAGTGCTAGGACCAATAATAATAGTGACATTGTCCTGGATGTAGGGATTTCCGGCTTTGCCAATGTTGACTATTTTGCCATCTTTAATACCAATATCGGCTTTAACAATACCCCACCAATCCAGGATTAGGGCGTTAGTGATCACCAAATCCACAGCACCCTCAGCGCGGGAGATAGGGGATTGTCCCATTCCATCTCTAATCACTTTACCACCACCGAATTTAACTTCATCACCGTAGGTGGTGTAGTCCTGTTCCACTTCGATCACTAATTCTGTATCAGCCAAGCGGATGCGATCGCCTACGGTAGGACCATAAGTTTCGGCGTAGGCACGGCGATCCATACGATAACTCATCAACAACTCCTTGATTGAGGGTAATGGGTAATAGGTAATAGGTAATTTTCTCCCCTCGGCCAAACTCTGGGATTACCTCTGGGTAGCGCTTACTTAAAAAAAATAGTAACTATATATCAACTTGAGCTATCAAGTTGACCATTAATTTTGCCATTGAAGCCATACACCTGACGGCTACCGACAAGAGTGACTAATTCCACCTCTAGTTCGTCTCCCGGTTCAAAGCGGATAGCTGTACCAGCTGGAATATTCAAGCGCATGCCTTTTGTAGCTTCCCGGTAAAAATGGAGAGCTTCGTTGACTTCAAAAAAGTGAAAGTGAGACCCTACTTGAATAGGGCGATCGCCTGTGTTCGCTACTCGTACTCTGATGGTGGCACGACCAGCATTGAGTTCGATTTCCCCTATTTGGGGAATGATTTCGCCTGGAATCACTAACTAACTCCTTAAACCCTGACTAGCTTTTTATTATCTCGTAAATTAGTTGATTATCTCGTACATTTGATTTTTTTTTTGGTAGCCTTAATTGACACAGCGATGCAGCGTCGCCAAAGGAGGTTTCCGACCTGAGCGACTGCATCAAGAACTGAACTAGATGGGGAGTAGAGTTTAGTTTTTTTGATGTTCTAGGCTCTAGGCATCAAGGGTCTAGATTTCATTGCTCTAGGATTCTGTTCAGGGTATGAAGCTGCCTTCTCTTAGCACAGAACCTGTCAACTGCTTTTTTGATACCTATTACTTATTCCCTATTACTTATTCCCTATTACTTATTCCCTATTCCCTATTACCCTTACCAGATTTTTTCTCTAGCTTATCTTTTCTTCATACAGTCTTTAATCAAGGAATCCTGACTTCTCGATTGTGTTATGAATAATCAATATAGGTATTATTGAATTCTTATTTATTAACTCGTTGATGGTTTTATTTCTACAGTTAATGATTCCTTTTTGGTCAACTCTGACATCTTATATGGCTTTTAAAGCTATACTAATGGCCAGGAATTTTATCCTACTTATGGAAAAATTTTTCTTGATCAGCAGCCGGTTCTTCAGACATATCTTTTCCCAATTATTAATTATAGCATTATTCAATTAGTTATGACTATAATAATGACTAATATACCTAATTGTTTTAGTTTTTCTGTCTGGTGTTTGATTTAATTTTTTTAAAGGTTTTTTAACCATTGTTTCGTGCTTATGGGACTCCCTTCACTAGTTAAATCATGGAAAATTCTAAAATTACAACTGAACAAAGTTCACCCCAACAACAATACTATTCTTAAATCAGCTGAGCCTAAGTTCCAAGAAATCTTTAAGGAACGAATCCAGGTTGTTCAGAACTGTCGTAATACGACTGATAACTGTATCAATAGCCTGAATAACATCGTAGATGATCAAACAACTGCACAACTGAGCAGTGAACAAATCAATGACCTGAGAAACCAACTTATAAATCTCAGAGAAGAACTCTGTCAACTTCTGTGAATCTTATGATGATTTAAGATGAGTTAAAGAGTTATTTATCAAGCTTTTTGTGAGACTAACGAATTGGGTCATGTACAGTAACCAGTTTAGTCCCATCGGGGAAGGTTGCTTCTACCTGGACTTCATTCACCATTTCAGGTACTCCTTCCATCACATCATCCCGCGTCAGCAGGGTAGTGCCGTAACTCATTAAATCAGCTACTGGACGTCCTTCCCTAGCACCTTCCAAAATTTCCGCAGAAATGTAAGCAACGGCTTCTGGGTAATTTAGCTTCAACCCCTTTTCCTTGCGTCTTTCTGCCAATAAGGCGGCAGTAAAAATTAGTAGTTTATCCTTTTCTTGGGGTGTCAGTTGCATTATTTGATCCTGTGATTAGTAGCAATTTTGATATTACAACGGCCAAACTCGTGGCTTAATAATAGGACGCCCGAATAGATTAATGCGCAACAGTTGCCAAACCTCTGTAAACCAGTGTCTCACCTCCTCAGTCGAACCACCACGATAGCGGCATAATAATCCTGACATCAGCTGAGTTACCCCAGCTTCCCCTACATACTCCCTAGCACTCCAAAGTTCTCTGGCTTGTTCGATAATCTGTGATGATACCGCTTCCCCTACCAAAACTAATGTTCCTACCACTGGTTGTCCTGCTAAACCATAAGGACTAGAGAAGGTGACTTCGCTAGCTGGTAACCATTGTCGGTCAATCCACTGTGGATGTCCTTGCTGCCAAACTTCCGTATGCGATCGCCAATTTCCCTCCACAAACCTTTCTCCTCTAGCACTGCGTCCAAATCGAGTAATTTCCCAGCCTAACCAACTGGCTCCCGGCGCTAATTCTACCCGCAAATCCTGCCGGTAAACTGCACCATTGAATACTATCGTTTCCTGGGGCAACAATTCTAAACAAGCACCAGTCTCTACTTGGAGCCGGATGATTTGTCTAGTTTCTGGCTGGTTTAAACTAGCGCTATCGTTTTTTAGACTAGCTTGTGGCTTTTTTAAACTAGCGCTATCGTTTTTTAGACTAGCGCTATAACTGCCCCTACCATAAGCTTTACTAGCAGCAGCAGTGGTGATTAAAGCATGAGTCCCCGATTCCAGGTGGATATCTTGAGACAACCTGTCCCCTCCTACCATTCCTCCAGCGGTATGAAGTAACACAGTGTGACAAACCCCTAGCCCTTCTGGATAAAACGGTCGCTGTACTTTCAAGGGAGCTTTGGCGTAGGTGTGAATAGGTTGAGTTTTTCCATGGGCTAAGGCAAAGCGTAATTCAAGGCTGCCATGCCATCGAGATTGATCACTATCTGTTGGTTGTGGTTGAGAAAGTTTATTCACCAATTAATCAAAGGGCAATGTACAGTAATTGACCAGGTTGCTTCGGTGTTGCTCAATATCAGAATCATATCAACTATAGTTGAGCAAGTTACCGATGTAAGCTATCAGCTATCAGCTATCAGCTATCAGCTATAAACTTTGGCATTTGGCCACGCTACTTGAAGTGCTTATGCCCATAGCACACCCTACTTGAGGTGATTTTGAATAAAAGAGGTAAGCATTAGTTTAATTTCTGTTATGTCTGCTGTCAGGGCTTGATCAAGCTGACTGCTGACAGCTGACGGCACCTCAAGTAGCATCTCAAGTAGCGCATATGCTTACTTACCAATTACCGATTACCAATCACCCTGGGCTATTCCACAATTGGGCAAGCCTTGATCTGTGACTAATTTCCCGATTGAATCGGTGCCAAACTAATCACAGTTCGTTGGTTAACTGGAGAAGTCGGGTCAGTACCAGGTCGGGGTTCAGAGAAACCTAATCCTTCCACAACAAATTGATGGGAGGGATACTTGCTTTTGAGATAGTTCACTACCTCTTGAGCTCTGGCTTGAGAGAGTTCCTGGTTAGATTCAGGATTGCCAGTACGGGAGGTATGACCTTGCACCTTGACAACTACACTACTGGGGCTAAATTTCTGAATTGCCTCTGCCAAATCATTGAGCTTTTGCTGCTCCTGGGGACTTAATTGAAACGAAGCCTTGGCAAACTTGACTTCACCTAAAACTTCTAAGTTAGTTAGGGGCTGGGGGTTTTGTCCCTCTGCCTCTGCCACTTGAGTGCCTGTAGAGTCAGATTTTTGTTCTGGTTGCGATTCCTTGGCTTTATCATCTGCCTCAGCCACTTGAGTGGCGGTAGAGTCAGGTTTTTGTTCTGGTTCAGTAACGGTTTTTTCCGGTTCTGATTCCTTAGCTTGATCGGTTTCAGTGTTAGAGGAATCCTCAGATTGAGCCGCAACTTCTGGCTTTTCCTCAGCTTTTCCTGGAACTGAAGCCTGAGTGTTATTATCTGCCTCAGCTACTTGAATGGCTGTAGAATCAGGTTTTTGTTCTGGTTCAGTAACGGTTTTTTCCGGTTCTGATTCCTGAGCTTGATCCGCTTCAGTAGAATCAGCTACCTGAGGTTGAGCCGCAACTTCAGGTAGCTGATTCTCATCAGTGGGAGGGGTTGTAGCTATAGTTGGCTCAGCTGTTGGGGGCAGATAGTTAGCGGTAAACAGTTCTGTGGTATTAACAGGAACATCTTTTGCCTTACCCGAAGCTGCCAACACTCCCGCAGTTTCCCCTATTCTTGTTGCCAAAGTTCCTGATTTCATCCAATCTTTCGCCTCAGCTGCTGTAAAAAACTGCATTCCCTTACCAGCAGTTTCTTCATCTGTGAGATTAGCTTTCTCTACCTGGTCGTAGTATGTTTCTACAAAATCTTGTATCTCTTTAGGATTGGATTTCAGGATACGCTCAGAGGCCACTACTACATCTAAGTTGGGTTGAGTACCATCTGTTTGCTCTGTTCGGTTCAACAGAGCAACGATTTTGCCGTTAGGCTTGTGAGTCAGGAATTTGTTTAAACTAGTGCCAATCAGATCAGCTTGTTCCTGACGCAGAGCTGCTGCACGAGCTTCCTGGTCTGACTCTTGAGCATAATTGAAACCAATCCCCCGCTTCACCAGAGCGTCTCGGAAGTTAGCACTACTGAGGATTGAATAACCACTGTCCGTATCCCCTAATCCCTTAAGGTTAAGGTTTGTTTCAGCATCAGCATTCTCGGTTGCATTTTCTGTTGTAACAGAAGATGTAGTAGAAGAGTTGGCATCTTCTATAGGCGGAGTACTAATACGGTTCAATTGCAAGGAGCGAGAGTTAGAGCTAGTTACCCACCAAGCAGCACCGATTAGTAAAGCAAATCCTAACGCTAAGCTCCCTGGGATTAATTTATTGTCGGTAGTTTTCTTTTGAGTCATCTTGATGCACCTGTGATTATTTTGCTATGTTGGCTATAATTTACCACCTTTGTTCCCGATTATCTCAGCCTTAATAAAAGTACATTTAGGTCAGGGTATTTTGTACTGGGTTTTAGGGAGTAGGGAGTAGAGAGTTAAAAAAAAATTAAATTTACCTCAGGCTTACTAGGGAACGCTATAATAGCCTTATTTTTGTTTTTATCTATATTGCTATAGAGGTGAAAAGTTGGTTATAATTAAACGATTAAGGCTACACCCTGTATGCCATTTCAATTATTTGAATATCATAAATTTTATTAATAATAAGCAATAGAAATATTTCAAATTATTTCTAAATTTTAAAAAACGTAAAAAGCCTAATTAATGAGGAAATAAAACCACACCCAAAAAACTAAGAATTAGTAAGGATTATAATAAAAATTTTCCAAGGCTTGATAAATCCAGTTATGGCGTCAAATTGTTCGTAATTGAGTAGCCTAGAAGATTCCAGAGTAGTTGTGCGATCGCATTAAATGCCATTAATAGGGTTACGGTCACACTCGGAGCTCAAAAGCAACCAAACTAATGACTGACGACTAATAACCTATACATCTGGTGCATGATGCCAGATAATAAAGTCACACTCATCTAGGGGTAGCGTGCAGTTTTATAATTTGGAAACCGTGCAATAATCGTGTTTACCGTGACTGGATAATCTTTCCCTATGGTGCAAGTGCCTGACTCTACCGCCGAACTCGCTGCTCTGCTCAACGAACCCATGGATCTGGATTTCCAACTCCCAGATCCAGAGGATGAGGAAATTCAGGAAACTGACTTTGAACAGCTAGTAGATCACGCTTGGCGAGTATGCGATCGCTTTGACCTACAGACCGATATCTGGCGGGGACGGATTCTACGAGTAGTAAGAGACAGGGAGAAAAAAGGGGGTGAAGGAAGGGGAGCTGGATTTTTAAATTGGCTCAAAAGTCGGGAAATCGGGAAAAGTCAGGCTTACTCCCTAATTGAACTGGCTAACAGTGCCGATACTCTGTTAATCGAGGGTCAGCTTAGTCATGATGCCATTAATAACTTCAGTAAACGGGCATTTGTGGAAACAGCTAAGTCGGCTCCCGAAGTCCAGCAAATGGTGACAGAACTAGCTCAACAAGGCGATCGCATCACTCGCCGGGAGGTCAAACAGATGTCTGATCAATGGACTGCCATGTCCTCAGAATTACTACCAGAGGAAGTTAAAGAAAAATCCGCTGAAGGGGGTCTCCCATCCAGTTACCTGGCCCCATTAGTCAAAGAGATGGAAAAGCTGCCAGAAATCCACCTGATTCCATTACAAGAAGCAATTGCTACTAATCCAGATGTGGACACTGTTAAACATGTGACCTCAGATGCCCGTTGCTTAGCCAAGTATTTAGATGCTTCTGCCCAAGTCCAAGCTATCAATCACACATCCTTAGATATGGAACTCGCTTTAGATGAAGCGCTACGACTTGATTGTTTAAACACTGCTGCTGATTTAGTTAAACAAGCCTTGGCCCTAGAACAGGTTGTTGGCAAACTCTATACCACCTGGAAGCGTTTAGGTAGTCTGTCAGACCGATTGTATGTAGATACCGGGTCAAGTACTCCCCACTTGCGATTGCTGCTGACCTGTATGGATCGTCTAGCGGGTGACGTGATTGAAGTTCCTTTGGACGAGAGTGGAGAGCAGCTGATTCGCCTGAAAGTTATGACTGAAACGTAAGCTATCAGCTTACGACTAATCAGTAAGGGGACTTGGTAATTAATCACCTATTGGCCAATAATGCCGATCTTAATGGATAATAAACGATTGTTGTAGCCTAGAACAAGACTGATAAATCATTATTGATTAGGGGATGGACGACGATTTGGCTGTGAAAATAAGGCGTGCAGGGATGAAAGACAGTTTAGATGACATGAGCGAGAATATACAAAAATTTTCTACCTTAGTAGACCTGCTACGTTACCGAGCAATACACCAGCCGGATCAGATAATCTATACATTTCTACTGAACGGGGAAACCCCAGACCGCTACCTTACCCATAAACAGTTAGACAACCACGCCCAAGCGATCGCATCGGAGCTTCTACACCAGAACGCAAAAGGGGAGCGAGCTTTGCTACTCTATCCACCCGGTTTAGAGTTTATCACAGCTTTCTTCGGCTGTTTGTATGCGGGAGTGTTAGCCGTTCCCGCTTATCCCCCCCGTTCCAATCAAAATTTGTCCAGGCTAGAGGCAATTGTGGCAGATGCTCAGGCCAAATTTGCCCTCACTACTACCCCTCTATTAGAAAAAATAGAGACTCAGCTAGCTGAAAATCCCGCCAACAATCAACTGAAGTGGCTGGCAACTGACAATCTGCCTACGCACCACGAATCAGATTGGCAGCACCCGGACTCTAAGGAGAATACCCTGGCTTTTCTACAGTACACCTCTGGATCAACGGGTAAACCCAAAGGAGTAATGGTTAGCCACGGGAATTTGCTATATAACTCAGCTTTGATTAATCGGTGTTTCCAAGATACACCCCAAAGCCGGGGATTGTCTTGGTTACCTGCTTACCATGATATGGGACTGATTGGCGGCATCCTACAGCCTCTTTATGTTGGTCTTCCAATCATCCTGATGGCACCAGTAGATTTCCTCCGCAAGCCTTACCGCTGGCTAAAAGCAATTTCCAAATACCAGATCACTACCAGTGGTGCTCCCAATTTTGCCTATGAGCTGTGTGTGCAGAAAATTACGACTAAGCAATTAGAAACCCTTGACCTGAGCAGCTGGCAAATGGCCTTTACCGGTGCTGAGCCAGTTCGAGCCTCCACATTAGAGCGATTTGCTAAGAAATTTGCCCCTTGTGGCTTCCGTCGCGAAGCATTTTACCCCTGTTATGGCATGGCAGAAACCACATTATTAGTAACTGGAGGCTTGAAAGACCAACCTCCAGTTATAAGGGAATTTGAAGGGGAAGCTCTTGAACAAAATCAAGTGGTTCCCGTGCCAGAAAATCGTCTCAATCAGTCTAATGGTCAGTCTAATGGTCAGTCTAAGGGTAATGGGCAGACTCGAATCCTGGTCGGCTGTGGGCGGACTTGGTTAAATGAAAAAATTGCGATCGCACACCCCCAATCCCTCACCCAAGTTGAAGCTGGTGCCGTCGGAGAGATTTGGGTAAAAGGTCCAAGTGTTGCTCAAGGCTATTGGAATCAACCAGAGGTGACGGAAAAAACCTTTAATGCCTATCTAGCTGATACCGGTTCAGGGCCATGGCTGCGTACTGGTGACTTAGGATTTATCCAGGATGGTGAGTTATTTGTAACAGGTCGTCTAAAGGATTTAATTATTATCCGGGGTCGCAACCATTATCCCCAAGATATAGAATTGACAGCGGAAAAGAGTCATCCGGCTCTTCGCCCTGCCTATGGCGCAGCTTTTTCTGTGGAAGTCGGACAGGCTGAGCAATTGGTGATTGTTCAAGAAGTCTCCAGGAATTACCTGCGGAAACTAGATGTAGATCAAGTGGTTGAAGCAATCCGGAGTGCCATCTCCCAAGAATACCAGCTTCAAGTCTATGCTGTGTTATTGCTCAAGACCAATAGTATTCCCAAGACATCCAGTGGCAAAGTACAGCGCCATGCTTGTCGAGCTGGATTTATAAACAATACCTTGACAGTTGTCGGGCAATCGAGCTTGGCGCAACAGCCAACGATTGCCCCAACCAAACCAGAAAAAGAACCCACTACTAGTAATACTATCGGCAAAGCGCAAACCCGCCATACAATTCAAAAGTGGATAGTAAATTGGCTAGCGCGAGAAACAAAACTTCCTGCTGGGTCTATTAACATCAGCAAGTCTTTTGCTGATTATGGTCTAGATTCAGTAACAGCAGTTGAACTAGCTGATGATCTCGAAGAATGGTTAGGAGTGCCTCTGTCTCCTACACTGGCTTATGATTATCCCAATATCGAATCCCTTGCCCAATATCTGGCGACAGTAAGTCAAAAAAGCAACTCAAACCAGGAGGACAGCCCAAGAAAAATCGAACCGAGAGTTTCGAGTGCAGGTACTGAGATGCAACAATTATGGGAGGCACAGTTCCAGAATCTGGATCGGTCCACCTCGACACCCTTTTATCGTTCACCGGTGACGGTTCAATCGATTTCCTCCAGTGGTGATCAAGAGGTAGACCAACTCTTAGCTGAGTTGGAAATGCTCTCAGAAGCACAAATCCAAGAAATTCTGGGAAAACCCATCAAATAGTTCCTAGATCTATGTTTCGATCTATGTTGCCAGTGGATGATATTGCTAAGCGGATTGCCAATCTCTCCCCCGAAAAACGCGCCCTTCTTGAATTGCAGCTGCAAAAGAGGAAAGGGTTAAAAGAACCTATTGCTATTATCGGGATTGGCTGCCGCTTTCCAGGTGCCTCTTCCCCAAACTCCTTCTGGCAACTGCTCAAAAATGGTGTGGATGCTATTACTGAAGTGCCAGCCGACCGTTGGGATATCCAGAAATTTTACGACGGGGATCCCACAGCACCAGGTAAAATGTATTGCCGTTATGGTGGTTTCCTGGGGCATGTTGATCAATTTGATCCAGAATTCTTTGGCATTGCTCCTCGGGAAGCTACCTATATCGACCCCCAGCAGCGACTACTGTTGGAAGTAATTTGGGAAGCACTAGAGGATGCAGGCCAAGTGCCTAGTCAACTCAGTGGTAGCCAAACGGGGGTCTTTGTTGGCATTTCTACTCATGATTATGGTCAGCTGCTTCTCCAAAGTCCAGAGGTGGTGGATACCTATACCAATACTGGTGTAGCTTCCACTATGGCAGCTAATCGCATTTCCTACCTACTGAATTTCAAAGGGCCAAGTCTAACGGTTGATACGGCTTGCTCCTCATCCCTAGTCGCTGTTCATTTGGCTTGTCAGAGTATCTGGAATGGTGAGTCAACCCTAGCCCTAGCAGGGGGAGTAAATTTGATGCTAACCCCAGTGGTGACGGTTGGGTTGAGTAAGTTAACGGCTTTATCTCCTGATGGTCGCTGTAAGGCATTTGATTCCCGTGCCAATGGCTTTGTGAGGGGCGAGGGCGCTGGGGTGATAGTAGTAAAGCCCCTATCCAAAGCCCTGATCGATAAAGACCCAATTTATGCTGTGATTCGAGGCAGTGCGGTTAACCAAGATGGGCGCACCAATGGTCTAACTGCTCCGAGTAGAGATGCTCAGGAAGCTGTTCTAGTCTCGGCCTACCAGAATGCGGGCATTTCACCGTCAGATGTGCAGTATGTAGAAACCCATGGGACCGGAACCCTACTGGGAGACCCGATTGAAGCGATGGCTTTGGGAAATGTCCTAAAACGAGAACCCTCTGACCACAACTCTGATAATAACTCTGATAACTACGGTGCGTTATCAACCCACCCTACCAACAAGCCTGTTGCGATTGGCTCGGTCAAATCTAATATCGGTCATCTAGAAGCAGCTGCTGGTATTGCTAGTTTGATCAAAGTCGCCCTATCCCTCAAGCACCAAGAACGTTTACCCAGCCTCCATTTCCTTGAGCCAAATCCCCACATTCCCTTTGATCAACTGCCCCTGCGAGTACAGCAGCAACGGGAGCCTTGGCCATGGGATGTGATTCCCCCATTTGCTGGTGTAAGTTCTTTCGGTTTTGGAGGAACCAATGCTCATGTGGTGCTACAAGGAGCGCCAGAATTGACAAAAGCGACAAGTAATGATAGAGACCAAAACGATCAAGACCAAAACTATCATCTATTTACCTTGTCTGCCAAAACCGCAACCGCCCTGCAAACCCTAGGAAAGCGATACATAGACTTCATAGCATCTGAGCCATCAAAGACACTAGCAGATATTTGTTTGACCAGCAATAAAGGGCGATCGCATTTTAACTATCGTCTAGCCCTCCTAGTCCAATCCACTGACCAGTTGCAGCAAAAACTGACCAAGTTGACAGAAAGCCAAACGATTTCGGACAAAATAGCACAAAATAGCCCTACTCCCCCCGAAATCGTTTTCCTCTTTACCGGTCAAGGCTCTCAGTATAGTGGTATGGGACGGCAACTCTACGAAACCCAACCAATCTTTCGGGCTACTCTCGACCAATGCGCCGAAATTCTGCAATCCTATTTACAACAGCCGTTACTGGATGTCCTGTATCCGGAAATCTTCAGCCACAACAGTGACAACTCCACATTAAATCAAACCGCCTACACCCAACCGGCATTGTTTGCTCTAGAATACTCCCTGGCTCAGTTATGGCGGTCTTGGGGAATCGAACCAACTGTGGTGATGGGTCATAGTGTTGGGGAATATGTGGCAGCAACTGTAGCAGGAGTCTTTAGCTTAGAAGATGGGCTAAAGCTAATTGCCCAAAGAGCGCGTTTGATGCAACAGTTGCCAGAAGGTGGTGAAATGGCAGTGGTTTTGACCAATGAGCAACAGGTCACTGAGGCAATTCAATCCCTATCCGAAAAAGTCTCAATCGCTGCCATTAACGGTCCGGAAAATATTGTGATTTCTGGGGAAAGTCAGGCCGTTCAAACAGTGATAGCCCGACTACGCTCTCAAAAGGTCAAATCACTAAAGTTGCCAGTCTCTCATGCCTTCCATTCTGCCCTCATGGAACCAATGGTGGCAGATTTTGCCCAGGTATTATCGGAAATATCCCTACATCCCCCGCAAATAGAGATAATCTCGAATTTAACTGGAAAATTAGCCACTGCTGAGATAGCTACGACCGAGTATTGGTGTGACCATGTGCGTGGGTCCGTGAAATTTTACCAGAGCATGGAAACCCTTTATCAACAGGGTTATCATCTGTGTGTGGAAGTAGGACCGAAGCCTAGCCTATTGGGAATGGGCAAAGCGTGTTTACCGAAAGGAAAGCTCACAGCTATACCAAGTTTGCGCCCAGGAAAACCAGATAGTCGGCAAATGCTGGAAAGTTTGGCAAGCCTATATAAACATGGCGCATCAGTAGACTGGGGAAGATTCCATCAGCATAACCCCCGTCGCCTAGTTTCCCTACCCACTTATCCGTTTGAACGGCAACGGTATTGGCTAGATACCACTTCAGTAAAACCATTATCCCCGATTTCCTATGGCCAACTATCCACTCCCTCCTATGGGGATTGGTTGTATCAAATAGCATGGCGACCTAAGGATGTAGATGTATCTGATATATCTACTGATATATCTAAATCTAGTACAACTTGGTTGATTTTTGCCGATAAAGAGGGCTTTGGAGAAACATTTGGAGAAACATTAACTCAACAGCTGGAAGAAAAATGTGTTGGCAAAGCGGTTCCAAAGGAACATCGGGTTTTGTTAATTTCCCCTGGCTCAAGCTATGAACAATTACAAGCAAACCATTACCAAATTAACCCAGCACAACCGCAACACTTTCAGCGTCTTTTAGATCAAGAAGTCGAATCCCTAAACGCAACATCTGTGATTGTGGTTCATATGTGGAGTTTAGATACTCCCGCACTGGACCAGTTTCAAACATTTCCCCTAGACGCCACTTTAGAAAACGGTTGTGGTAGTGTCTTGCATTTGCTGCAAGCGTTAGTCAAAGCAGAATTAGCTCAACCCCCTCGTCTGTGGTTAGTTACCGAGGGCACACAACCGCTAGGTAAGACGAAAAAATCCTTACGGATTGCCCAGTCTCCCCTATGGGGTTTAGGTGCAGTTATTGCCCAAGAACATCCAGAACTGTGGGCAGGGATAATAGACCTAGAACCAAGTCAAGACTCAGCACTGAGCAATGAGCAGCACTACCAAGAGCAATCATTAATGCTGCTAAACCAGATATTACGGCCACAGGGAGAAAACCAATTTGCTTTGAGGGATGGACAAGCCTATGTGCCTCGCCTGATTCATCAACAGCAACAGTCCCAACCCCCCGCTTTACCATTGCAGCTAAAACCAGATAGCACCTACTTAATTACCGGTGGTTTGGGGTCACTGGGGTTAAAGGTAGCTGAATGGATGGCCGATAAGGGCGCAAGGTATTTAGTACTGGTAGGACGAAGTCAACCAAATCCTAGGGCCTCAGAAATAATTGGGAAATTAGAAGAACAAGGTGTGATGGTAGTCCTTGAGCAGGTGGATGTATCCCAGGAAGCACAAGTTAGGGACTGTCTCAACAGAATTCAGGTTTCCCTACCCCCCCTCAAAGGAATTATCCATGGTGCAGGGGTCCTAGAGGATGGGGTGCTGCTGCATCAAGATTGGGCAAAATTTGCCAAGGTGATGAAGCCGAAAGTTGAGGGAGCCTGGAATTTACACCGGTTGACTCAGGAGATGGCCCTAGACTTATTTGTACTATTTTCTTCCGCCACCTCTATCCTAGGTACCCCTGGTCAAGGAAACTATTCCGCAGCTAACGGATTTTTAGATAGCCTCAGCCATTATCGACAAGGGCAAGGTGCAAGCGCTTTAAGTATTAATTGGGGGCCTTGGGCTGAGATGGGTTTAGCCGCTGGCGTCGGTAAACGGATGGCAATGCTGGGAATCGAGCCGATTCAAGCACCACAGGGATTACAGATACTCGAACAACTTCTGGCACAAGATGGGGCTCAGGTGGGGGTATTACCGGTGGAGTGGTCAACGTTAAAAGAACGACTACCGGTAGAGTTACCGTTATTCCTATCAGAGGTAATCACAACAGAAACACTACCGCCTCAGGGGGATGGGGAAAACGACAATTCTGGGATTTTTGATCAACTGCTCGCTAGTACAACAACCCAACGGGAAGAGTTATTAAACGATTACCTTAAGCAACAGATTGCTAAGACTTTAGGGATAAGTCGGGAAATCTCAGGGTCGAGCAACCTGATGGATTTGGGTGCTGATTCCTTAATGATTGTAGAAGTACTCAATGCCTGTAAGAAAGACCTGAAGATAACCCTTTATCCTAGGGAGTTTTATGAGCGACCAACGATTACGGCTCTAGCTGAGTACTTGGCTTTGGAGATGGAACGGCTTCATCAGCCCCAGCCAACCCAAACCTCATTGACCACTACTAGTCTCTCAGATATTAAGAATTGGGCTAATCCTTGGGCATGGAACAATAGCGAACGCAATTTTACCAAACCCACCCAGCGTAATCGGAGCATGGTGTTTGTGCTATCTAGCCCTCGGTCAGGCTCCACCTTACTGCGGGTGATGCTAGCTGGTCATCGGGATTTATTCTGTCCACCAGAATTACACCTATTGCCCTTTGATACCATGGCTGAGCGCAATCAATCCCTAGGTTCAACTCACTTAGGAGAAGGGTTAGCGCGAGCTTTCATGGAAATCATGAACCTAGATGCCCAAGCCAGTACAACACTGGTGGAGGAGATAAGCCAGCAAGACTGGTCGATTCAGAAGGTTTATGGCAGGTTACAGGAACTAACGGGTAAACGTACTCTTGTGGATAAGTCTCCTACCTATGCTGGCAGTCTGGAAACCCTAAGGCACGCGGAAGATTTATTTGAAGAAGCGAAGTATATTCATCTGGTACGTCATCCCTATGCGGTAATTGATTCCTTCGTGAAAAATCGGATGGATAAAATCTTTGGTATTGATCAGGTAGACCCTTATTGGCTAGCAGAGGAAGTTTGGACAACCTGTAACCGTAATATCCTAGACTTCTTCCAGGAAATTGCACCATCCAATCATCATTTAGTGTATTACGAGGAACTAGTAAAGCAACCTGCTTTGGTCATGGCAAGGTTGTGTGAGTTTCTGGATATTCCTTTTGATGAGGCGGTTTTAGAACCCTATCAAGGGCAGCGGATGACGGATGGAGTTCATCCCCAATCCCTACCGGTGGATGACCCCAATTTCCGCAACCATAACCAAATTGATTCGGCTTTGGGAGAGGTTTGGCGGCAAATCCAGCTGCCCCGGCCTTTGGGGAATTTTGCGGAAGAAGTTGCAACACGGTTGGATTATCAATTGCCTAACCTACCCTACTCGAATACGAAGGGCGA
>NZ_CEYLVT010000006.1:52148-62550 GCF_982860115.1 Moorena sp. | reverse complement strand
ACAACCTCCTAACCTTGGCCTATTGGCCACGCTACGCGAACAACCTCCTAACCTTGGCCTATTGGCCACGCTACGCGAACAACCTCCTAACCTTCAACCTTCTAACCTTGGCCTATTGGCCACGCTACGGGAAGAACTTGAACCGATGCAGGAGTCTTATCTAGACGTGCGGGGTTTACAGCTTTGTCTGTGTAGTTGGGGTCCGGCAGATGGAGAATTAATCCTATGTGTCCATGGTGTTTTAGAACATGGAGCGGCTTGGGAAGAAATTGCCCGTCCCTTAGCAAGTATGGGATATCGAGTAGTGGCACCTGACCAGCGAGGCCATGGACTTTCCCAGCATGTAGGTATGGGAGGGTCTTATCAATTAATCGATTACTTAGGGGATTTGGATGCGTTCGGCTCTGCCGCGCCAAATGCGATCGCACTTACAGACCAGCCATTTATTCTAGTGGGTCATTCCATGGGCGCTGTAGTTGCTGCCACCTTTGCCAGTGTCAGACCCGAAAAGGTCAAGTCTTTAGTATTGCTGGAGCCAGTGCTACCAGGAGAACAGAAGGACGATCAAACAGCTCAACAGATAGCAACCCACCTAGATTATCTCGCTTCCCCACCCCAACACCAGGTCTTTGAGGATATCCAAGCTGCTGCTAATCGTCTGCGCCGCTTAACCCCCAACCTCTCTGAGGAATTGGCTTTAAAACATGCTCAGCGACTTACCGAACCTGGTGAGGGTGGTGTACGTTGGCGCTGGGATCCAAGATTGCAAGTTCGTACTGGAATTGGTTTAAGTGGAACAGCGTTTAATCGAGATAAGTACACACAGCTACTGAGTCAAATTAAAGCTCCCACTACCTTAGTTTATGGCAATAATAGTAACTTTAACCGAGCCGAAGACATAGCTTTGCAACAAGCTGCAATACCTCACGCTCAAACAGTAACACTATCAGGAGGACATAACCTCCATGTCGATGCACCAGATGCTATAGTTGCAATTATCGCGAACAACCGATTAAAACTGAAAAATTAAAAAGTGACAAGGTAACAAGTAAAAGGGAAAAGGTAACAGGTAAACTTAACAATACCAATTACTAAATATAGCAAAACCAACTAGATAATAAAAGCAAATCTTGATTCAAAATAATACCAAAAAATCTTCGCAGCTCTTTTCCAATTTTACCTAATCCCTGTTCCCTGTTCCCTGTTCCCTGTTCCCTGTTCCCTCCCCTATACTAAAAAATGACTAATCTAGAGCTTTTCTGGGAAATCCCCTTATCCATACTCTCCTTCATCTTTTCCCGCATCCTAAGATTTGTGATGCAAACTATCGGGGGATACTTTACCTCCAAAAAAAACACTAAAAATCTTGAGTGGCAACTCGTTTCAGCCGAGTTTTTAAAAAAGCCCATCAAATTAATTTGGGCAATGAGTCGAGCTCGTTGGAATCTTCACGCTATTATTTCTCTAGTTGGACCGATTCAGGTCAAAGAAGTAATTAGCTTTGATGCGAGTGCAGCTAAACAATCAGCCCAATCTTGGACATTAGTAGTTTACAGTCTACCAGATTTTGAAACTATCACTAATATCAGCTCCCTCACCGTATCCGGAGACAACCAATGGGAATCCGTGACCTTGAAACCAGGTAAATATTTATTAGGTTTGCGGTATTATCACTGGTCAGACACAGTAGAGCAACCTACTGTTAAAGCAGATGGTGTTAACGTCGTAGATGCCAAGCAAATTAACGCCCCTACTGATATCAACAGCTTTTACCGTGACCTAATTAAACGAAAAAATTGGCTTCATGTCTGGTTAAATTACTATGTTTTCAACCTGTTGCGCTTTAAGCAATGGTTACCCCAACCATTTGTAAAAAAAGTATTCTTACCTGTACCGAATCCAGAAACAAAATTTTACTATGGTGCCTTTAAAAAAGGAGAATCTATTCAATTTAAACTAGCACCATCCCTGTTAACAAGCCATGACATTTACTACAGCTTGTACAGCCGTGAATGCTTTGCTCTAGATTGGTACAAAATTACTGAAGCGGAACATACAACATCTGCTAGTGATCAGAAGTCTATTTATATTGTTCGGATTCATCCGAAATTTGAACGCAATGCTTTATTTGAAAATAGTTGGGTGAAGATAGCCGTTGTTTGAAGTAATAGCTTGAAGTAGTACTGAATCTTGTAATCCCAATAATTCCAATAATTCCAATAATTCCAATAATCCCAAATTCTGGTGAAAAACCCCCTTTAGAATCTAGTATAATCTAGTCCTTGAGGTAGGGACTTTTTTGATTTAGACACGGTTTATATCACCGCGACCTAAGGGTAGTTTTGGCTAAAGGGGGATTAGTGAATCAAAGAGGATTAAATAGGATTTATGATCACCACTCCTCTTCTTTCGTTCCGCTGTGAAAAGTCAAGACTGAAAAGTTCATACCAACTACCAGTCAAGACCAATTACCACCCGTTCTGGCGAAGAGTTAAGCTGTTGCCATCAAAATCCTTAAAGAATGCTAATAGAACTCCTTCACCAACATCTTGAATCGGTGAAACCTCAATCCCTTGAGACATTAGGACATCACTAGCAAAAAATATATCTTCTACAACTAGTGTTAGTGCTGCTTCTCCTGTTCCTGTAGCTTTGTCTTGGTAGAGGCCAATTTGGGTGCCAGGCACGTTGGGGTAAAAGAACTGCGTCCAACGGTCTGTATCGCGGGAAGTATCCCGTTCCATGCCCAAAAGCTCTTGGTAAAAGAAGATGGCTTGGTCGAGATCGGCGACATTTACTTTAGATACATAGCCCGTTACGAGCTTATCCATAGGGTTTTGAGCAACTGCGGTGCTTGTCCATCCAGAACTTAGCAGAACAAAAACACTGATCAGTGCGATGACTGTTGCTGTCTTGAGCTTTTGCAATAATTTTTGCATCATTTTCATTTTTAGGTTATCCTTATCTAACCTTTTTTGGTGTGGTCTACTCCTAGGACATTTAAGTTTAAATTTAGATTTCATAGAGCAATATTCAGAGGTTAAGCCTGGTTATAACTAGACCTCTAAAGCTCATCTAAAAATCAGTAAATTTAAATGTCAGTTAGCTTCAGTTTTGTTAACTTCAGCCAACCAAAAATTATTATACACAGACTTATAGAAAGAAGACATAACCTTAACCAAATAAGTAACAAATCTTCAACCAAATAAGTAACAAATCTTCACTATTTTTTCTAGTCAGAGTTCTAAATTCTAGACGGAGTAAGGGATTTAGTAATTTTAAATAAGCGACGAATTAAGACAAGGACTTGACAATTTTTGCGAAACTTAGTAAACATAGGGGACTTGACATTAATAATTATTTAATTTTTAGTTAAACTGCCAGTTACTATCTTGGGCTCCAACCAATTAGTCTATCTAGTAATTAAAAGATTCAGTAATTTTTGGTAAAGTACTTGACAATTCAGGAGGATAGGTTACTATGACAGTCTAATAGTTAAAGCGCAGCGTTATAGGATTTAGGATATTACTCTGAGAGTAGCTCGATTGGCAACATTACTGTAAATGTCGTCTTTCCTGGCACCGACTCCACCAAAATCTGACCCTGATGTTTATCCACAATCTTTTTAACAATATCTAGTCCTAAACCACTCCCTTCTCCAGGGGGTTTAGTCGTAAAAAAAGGCTGAAATATTTTCGGTATAACCTCCGGGGGAATTCCTTTACCACTATCAGTGAAACTGACTTTTATCTGATCATCCTGCTTTCTAACATCAATGGTTAAGGTTCCCTTACTATCCATAGCTTGAATGCTATTGTGAATCAAGTTCGTCCAAACTTGATTAAGTTGGTCGGAATAGCAAAGAATAGCAGGCAAGGAATAGTCATAATTTCTGATTACATCCACACCATATTTTAGTTGGTTATAATAGAGAGTTAAAATAGTTTCAATTCCTTCAATAATATTTGCCTCTATTTTGTTACCACTCGAATCATCATGGGCATAAGTTTTCAGGGCAAACACTACTTTAGCAGCTCGTTCAGCAGCGGTAACAATGTTACGGGTACTGGTTTGGAGATTAGCAAATTGATAGGCAGTTTGTAAAATTTTTTCTCCCTCTGGGTCTTTGAGGAGAGGCAACAAAGGCTCTAGGTCATCCGAAACCCCAATTCCCACTAAAATATTAGCGATTTGTGCTGCTTTTTCAATCGAGTGGGATGTCATCTGGCCAGTCAATGCTCTTCTGATTTGACGTTGTTCCCGAGTAGATAAAGGAGTCGTTTGTTGGCTGGAGCGTTCTAGTAAGGTAAAGAAATCCGACTCGCGTTCCTTTGAAAGTTTTTGAAAAAAAGAAGGTAACTGCTTGAGGTGGTGAGCTAAAAAGTTGGCAAGATTCCTAACTGAGGAGTTAATCGCACCTAAAGGAGTGTTAATTTCATGAGCAACTCCAGCTACTAATTGTCCGAGAGCAGCCATTTTTTCAGATTGGATCAACTCATCTTGAGTAGCTTGCAGCTGTTGCAGAGTTTCGTTCAGTTCTGCTTCCACTTCCATGCGCTGTTTGATTTCTTTTTTCAGACGTTGATTCTGATCCTCCAAGGTCTTGGTTTGGTCTTCAAGGGTTTTGGTCAAGGAACGCAGTTGTAAATGTACCTTGACTCTTGCTAACACTTCCTGTGACTGAATCGGTTTAGTAAGATAATCGACTCCCCCAAGCTCAAATCCTTTCACCTTATCCTCTATACCGGATAAAGCCGTCATAAAAATTACAGGAATATCTTTGGTTTCGTCATCCCCTTTCAAACGGCAGCAGGTTTCAAATCCATCCATCCCTGGCATCAAAACATCTAGCAAAATGATATCTGGATGGGCATATTTAGCTCGCTTCAAGCCACTCTCACCATTGCGGGCTACCAAAATCGTCAAACCAGCATCTTCCAAATAATCAACGGCTACTCCTAAATTGGTGGGATTATCATCAATCACCAAAATAGTGAAGTTGCTCAAGTCAAGATCAGGGATATTCGTCGTGGTGACATTCATTGCTCTTCTTCCCAGTGCAGATAGTTTTCCACTAAAGCCACAATCTCCTCTTCGTAAAACCCTCGCGCTAAATCTTTGAGTTGATTGGTAATAAGGAATATAGTCATCCAGTTCTTCAAGATAGATAGCTGTGTCACAAATTTTCCTCATCAAAAATCCCAGGGAGTGTGCAAACCCCGCCTATGGGCGACCGGGGAAGAGAAACGAGAGTGGGTGCGGAAAAACCAGCCGGGGTATTTATTCCCCCTAAGTTACTTATGATGTGGATATTCAAGGGTATTACTTTCCAATCTTCCCCATCCTTTTGTTGAGATCTATATTTTCCGTAGTAATTCACCAATCTGGCAAAGTTTCAGGTCAATAGCAATTACACTATGTCTAGATTTGGGGATTAAGCCAAGTCCGCACGAGACTAGCCCTACGCCTAGTAATAATGCCTAGTAATCATATCGTTACAGTTTACATCGTCAATTGTAAACAGTGATGGGGAGATGGGCAGATGGGCAGAGGGTCAATTCAGGCAAATGATTGAGGAAAATGTTAAGTTGTCAAAAATTTTAATGCTACCAGATGATATAAGAGAAGCGTGGGATTCCAATCTATTTTTGACGGGTTTGCTAATCTGGAGTTATGGCCTGTAATCTGACCCAGAAACCCACTGACCATTGACTAATGACCAGTAACTATGTCACCAGCAAAAAACAGAACCTTTAGTCTCGACTTTGAAAAGCCACTGGTTGAGCTGGAAAAACGAATTAAGCAAATTCGGGAACTCGCAGAGGAAAACAATGTTGATGTTTCTGACCAAATCCGCCAACTGGAGACAAGAGCAATCCAACTGCGTCAGGAAATTTTTAATAGTTTATCACCAGGGCAACGGCTACAGCTAGCTCGTCACCCTAGGCGTCCAAGTACCCTCGATTATATTCAGGCAATCACTGATGAGTGGTTTGAGTTGCATGGCGATCGCGGTGGTTATGATGACCCAGCCTTAGTAGGGGGGATTGGCTCTTTGGCGGGTCGTGCTGTGGTAATATTAGGACATCAAAAAGGTCGGGATACTAAAGATAATGTAGCTCGCAACTTCGGCATGGCTGCGCCTGGAGGCTACCGTAAAGCGATGCGGCTGATGGAACACGCTAATCGCTTTGATATGCCAATTTTGACCTTTATTGATACCCCTGGTGCTTGGGCTGGTGTAAAGGCGGAAGAACTCGGACAAGGAGAAGCGATCGCTTATAACCTCCGAGAAATGTTTCGTCTTGATGTCCCCATTATGTGTACAGTCATTGGTGAAGGGGGTTCCGGCGGTGCTTTGGGAATTGGTGTTGGTGATCGGGTTTTGATGTTTGAAAACGCTGTCTACACCGTAGCTAGTCCAGAAGCTTGTGCTGCCATCCTTTGGAAAGATGCTAGCCAAGGACAGCAGGCAGCAGCAGCGTTAAAGATTACTGCTTGGGACCTCAAGGAATTAGGGATTATTGACAAAGTTTTATCGGAACCCATAGGGGGAGCTCATGGGGATCCCTTGGCAGCCGCCTCTATCCTCAAAGAGGCCCTATTGGAAAACCTGGCAGAACTAACTCAATTAACCCCTCAACAACGCCGGGATTTGCGCTATCAGAAGTTCCGAAATATGGGGATTTTTGTAGAAAGTTAGTCTTGAAGGGGTGAAAAGGTAAAGGGGCCAGATGTATATCTGCCAAGTACCCAAGGCGTTACTGAACTAAGAAGTGATCTCAAGGGTCGTAATCTCAAGTATAGTTAGGTTCGTTACCAATTACAGCTACCAACTTAAGGCGTGACAAATGATATTGCTATATATAGCAAGGGGTTCATCCTCTGGGGTATTGAGCTAATCATGCTCCGCATTTTGTCCGATGTTTAGGTTGGTAGCCCAATTACGAATTACCGTATCCCGATTTTTCTATCCTCAAAGTTTATTATTGACAGCCGACTTGGTAGCTGAATAGTCTGGGGATGATGATACAATTAACAATTGTTCACAATAGTCTAAGGTAGTTAGTCAGTTTGCTAAACAATTTCGGATACACCGAAAACCTAGCTGTGCCTTTGGAGATTAACTGCCCTAAGGGAGTGTCTATAATCTCGGTGCCTAACCAACTCACTGAACCTAAGCTTAATTCGACTGGCTCCACCTCTGGTGACCTTGTAGCTGGCCATTCAGATTTAAAGCTAGCAGATTTAAACCAAATAACTGCGTTATGTGGGCATTTGCTTCCGAGCAATCCTGAGTTTTATCCAGACCGTAGAGAAGCATTTGTAAAAAAATCTTGTAGAATTTGATGACATCGACTGTTGAGCGACGCGCCATAATTACTGGTGCGAGCAGTGGTATTGGCAAGGAAACAGCTTTAGCCTTTGCTAAGGCAGGAATCGATGTAGCCTTAGTCAGCCGTTCCCGGAACAACTTAGAGATGGTTGCTGCTGCTGCTAGGGCAGCTGGGGTGCAAGCTAAGGCTTATCCATTTGATTTAGCTGAGCTGGAGCAGGTTAGATCTTCCATAGAAGAAATCACAGCAGATTTTGCTCCGATCACTATTCTCGTCAATAATGCGGGAATGGCTTACACTAGACATCTCAGTGAGACACCGCTATCAGATTGGCAGCGCTTAATTGACCTTAATCTGACCAGTGTGTTTCAGTGCATCCAGGGGGTTTTGCCTGCTATGCGTGCCCAGCACCAAGGCACGATCATTAACGTGGCATCAATTGCTGCTGAGCAACCCTTGCCGGAATGGGGGGCTTACAGCGTTAGTAAGGCAGGTCTGATTGCCCTCTCCAAGACTCTAGCAGCGGAGGAAAGCCGCCATGGTATCCGGGTAGTAAGCATTTGTCCAGGTGCAGTCAATACCCCTTTATGGGATACAGATACAGTTCAGGTGCAATTAAATCGGTCAGGGATGTTGACCCCAGAAATTGTTGCCCAGTCAATTTTGCACACCGTCGAGCTACCACAACAGGCTGTCATCGAGTCCTTGACTCTGATGCCCAGTGCCGGAATTCTTTAGGGTATAGGTAAAAATAATAGCACACTTTTGGTTCACTGAAAGGTTATTGCTGTGTCAATTTAACCTGTCCCTATGGTCTGGCAATATCAACTTCATTTTTGTTTACAATCTAATCAGATTAATCATGACTATTGCTTCTTCCAATGGTTTCAACCGTGTTGAATCTGTTTCAACTGCTAAAAGTATCAATGGTAATGAGAAACATCAGCATAAGACCCGTCCTGAGCGCAATACCCAGAATGGTCACCAGCCCAATTTACAACCTCCTTTGGAAGAACTGAACCAGGAGATGATCAACGCTGTCACCACTATCCTATTGAGTGTTGGTGAAGACCCGCAACGAGAGGGACTGCTTAAAACCCCTAAGCGGGTAGCCGAGGCAATGCGATTCTTGACTAGTGGTTACAATCAGTCTTTAGAGGCAATAGTCAACGGGGCAATTTTTGACGAAGGTCATAATGAAATGGTACTCGTGCGGGATATCAATTTCTTTAGCCTCTGTGAACACCACATGTTGCCATTTATGGGTAAGGCTCACGTCGCCTATATCCCTAACCAAAAAGTGGTAGGACTCAGTAAAATAGCTCGTGTGGTCGAGATGTATGCACGGCGACTGCAAGTTCAGGAACGGCTGACTCGCAAGATTGCCGAAGCCATTCAAGCTGTCCTAGATCCCAAGGGTGTGGCTGTGGTGATGGAAGCTACCCATATGTCCATGGTGATGCGGGGTGTGCAAAAACCAGGGTCTTGGACTGGCACCAGTGCGATGGTCGGGATTTTTCAAGAGGATCAAAAAACTCGTGAGGAATTTCTCAACCTAATTCACCATCAGCCGAATTTCTTTTAGGGGTTTGACTTGAACGGTTAACTAATCCTACTAAAAAAGTCATTAGTCATTAGTGATTAGATCTCTGGAAAAATTAACGTTTAGCTTAGACCTGACAAAGAGTAGAGCCATGATTTTCACCCCTGGTTCTATAAGTCCTTAGTGAACAACACACATTAGTAACGCTAGTTACTGATGACAGATGAGTAATGACTAATGACTTACCTTAGCCACTAGTTAACAACATCCTCCCTAATAGTCTCCACATCAAACATAATGGAAAATTTTGCCTCAGGCATCATCTGCTTTAAAATCCGTAGATGTTCTTCAGCATTGCCGCGCCGTCTGAATCGGCCAACGGTGATATTGCTGAGCTTGGGTTGCAAAAGGACAATGATCCAGGGATTTAGCTTTTCTCTATAATTCAACATAGGTTTTCTTTGAGAAACTTGAATTTCAGGCAAAATTACCTTCCGCTACCATCAGCGACCCATCTTTACACGTTGGGAAGGTCGTGAGATGGGTCTTACCAGGTGCGGAGGCTTTCTTGGGCAAATAGCCCCTCATTCGGCAGGATTAATGACAGGGCAAGTTAGTACATATGTACTAAAGTGTGCGTGGAATTGAACGCAGCGTGACAGTTCTGCTTATTTTTTGTCTAATTCTTCTCACTTTTTGTCTAATCAGTTATAATAGACGAGCAAGTAATGGTGAATTAAAGTCTATTAAAGTTGATGACCAAAGCCGAAAATGCACCGGTTAACGACAGTAGACATCAAACCTCCTGTGGATAGAGCAATCGAAATCAGAAATTTGGCGGTGGGGCATCCCGTCATAAGTAAAGCTTGCCTTATACCCGAAAACAGACGCATTTCTGTAAGGAAATAGCGATCGCTGGGGTTGGCGAGAAGCCTACACCTAATCGATAGAGAGGTTTGGGAAATGTCACCGTAATTAGTTGCGGGTTAGATTCCCCTGATCAGGTAAGTCTGCTGGTGTTGAAGCGGCTTACTTTCGATTGCGCGATGATTTGCCTCTAGCTTGGCATAGCTTTGGGAATATTAGCTGTTTGGTGCAAACATTTTACAGAAAATTTATCTACGGTATGGTTAGTGGTAAGGTATTTTACTGAACTAGCCAATAACCCTATGTGAGGTCGCCAAACGGCTTGCTGCTGTCTGGCAAACAAGAAAAGGGCAGAAAACAAAGTTAACTGCCCTATTTTAATTAGGGCTTACGCAATTTAGCCATCGACACACGACATGTAGGTTTTAGAGGGTAACTATCACACTACATGTAGAGTTCATCCGCAAGCCCTATTTAAGCAAACCGTTCAAGTTTTCTTGAACAATAACAATTTATTATGAAAAGCCAAGAAGATCAACCTCTTACCCTGGTAAAACTCAGGGAACACGTCAATCTGACTCAAATGAAATTAGCCGTTGCTGTTGGTGTCAGCATTACGACGATTAGTGACTGGGAAAATGGCAAAGCCGAACCA
>NZ_CEYLVT010000006.1:0-52048 GCF_982860115.1 Moorena sp. | reverse complement strand
CGCTTAAAGCACGTCAGGCTCCTGATTGAAATACTGGGTTGTTCTTTCGAGGAACTTTGTGAAGCCTTTGACCAAGCAAAACAACGTCGTTACCACGCTTAAAGCACGTCAGGCTCCTGATTGAAATACTGGGTTGTTCTTTCGAGGAACAATGCGCAAGCCTTTGACCAAGCAAAACAACGTCGTTAGTAAAGCGATGCAGAGGTGCGACCCGTGGCGAATTTAATTCGCTTAGGTCAAACGCACCATTACGGTCTTGGGGAGCCAGTGCTTTCAAAGGGGGCCAGCGCCTTCATGGGGGGGTTCCCCCCACTCGCGCTTTGCCGTGGTTTCCACGGGGCTTTCAGCGATGCAGCGAGGTAGCGCGGTCTTGGGGGTCCCCCCATGAGCGACTACCGGTGCCTTCATGCGGGGGTTTCCCCCGGAGACGAAACCGTAAGACAGTTGAGCCTTTATAGTTGATAGGCTATGCAGAAAAGGGTTAAAACTTATTGATTAAGGCTCAACTGTCTTACGGTAACTTGGCCGTAGGCCACGCTTCGCGAACAAACCACTCGCGCTTTGCATGGCTGACAGGTGTGGACGCAGGTTCCGCACACAGCCCCATGCGCCATAAGCGACTGCCGTGGTTTCCACAGGGCTTTCAAGGTGCGGACGCAGGTTCTGCACACAGACCCATGCGCCATAAGCGACTGCATCCCGACTCCCGACTCCCGACTCCCGACTTTCATTAACCCAGGACTCTCTACCTCACCCAATTGAGAAATGCTATATATAAACCTATATATAAACATAGGCGTGAAAATGAACCATTAACCCTTTTGAGATTTCAGCTGAAAGTTAATTTTCCCAAAGGTCTAATGATTCAACGCTTAGGAGCATTATCAAAAGCACGAGCGATCGCATTCCAGGCTAACTTGGGCTTGAAATCTGCATCGAGAGGTAGAGGTCGCACTGGCGCACCATCTGACCGGGGATGGAAGCTACTTAAGTATGTGTAGCGATCGCTAAATCCCCAGGTCACTACTGCAATCACTGCTGGCTCATCAAGTACCACAGACAGATAATCTTCATAAGCTTGAGCCACCATGCGATCGCGTACCATCACATCCTTTGGTAACTTGTCATCTCTGACATCTAGTTCAGTAATCAAGATTTTAAAACCCATACTTGCCACATCCCGGAGAAACTTCCGCAGGCTTTGGGGGTTAATCCGTTTGTTCCCTCGCAAGTGAGCCTGGATTCCCAGGGCATGACAGGGGGTTCCCTGGGACTTCAACCCCTCTAGTAGCTTCAAGACAGCCCTACGCTTGGCTTGCTCATCACTCGAATCATAACTCAGTCCATACTCGTTGTAGAGTAACATTGCCTTGGGGTCAGCAACAGCTGCAATGCGAAAGGCTAGGTCAATGTATTTTGGACCTAAAAATTTTAACCATGGCGTTTTGCGTAAACCATCTGCCCGTCCTTGGAAGGTAGCGATCGCTTCATTCACCACATCCCAGGAGTGCATTTGTCCAGCATAACGCCCAGCCACTGTCTTAATATGTCTAACCAAGAACGAAAGCGCATTTTGGCGGTTTACTGTCTCCTCAAACCAAGGGGGTAATGAGATGTGCCAAACAAGAGTATGTCCCCGAAACAGCAATCGATGAGTCTCGGCAAAGTCTGCCATCCAATCCCCAGCCGTAAAGTCAAACTGATGGGGGTGAGGGCACAGGGGAGGGGAAGAAGGAGTAGAAACAAACCACTTTAGTCCCCATCCGGGAACCAGCATGGCACACTCTTGAGCAAAACGGGTGGCTAAGGCTGGGTTTGAGGATAGGTCTCGGAATCGACTCTCGGCTCCATAAATTAATCCTTTTGCTGCTGCACGCTCTTTTAAAGAAGCTCCTTGAGCTACTGCAAAGTCTCGGTTCGGGTCATCAATAGCTTGAACTTGGTGAGTATGTATCATATTACACCTTGTCAGAGGGCCGACACTGGCTAAGCTACCTAAACCCAGTAATAATTCACGTCGTCCAATCATTAACTTGTTTTTACTCCTATAAATCATCACCTAATATGCCTAGCTTTAATTATTTCAGCCATTTATAGCTGAGGGGGTGACAAAATAGCAGAAAAAGTTTATTTGGTAAAAAATGCCGGAATTTATGGTAAAAAAATATCGGTCTAGTTATCTCAATAAGACCAATAATAAACATGATAAGCTTACCGTAAGCATATGCGCGCTAGGCGCACCCTAGGCGAACATCCAAAGGCCAAGGCCAAAGGCCACGCTACGGCAATGATCACGCTACTTGAGGTGCTGTAAGCTTATGCTTACGGTTTTAAACCGATTTTTTTTACCCCAAAAAACTAATTGATTTAGTGAGGTAGCCCACGAATTTTGCAGCCATCAATAAATTGATGATTCTGGTCGCGCTATTGTCATTTCGTCCTTTTTTTTCTGGAGTCGTTGGCAATTTCCTTGTAGGCATTAATCGTTTGATTGGCTAGTTCTTGCCAATCAAAAGCCTCTAGGGGAGCTTGTTCTGGACGGGGAGTGTTTAACGCCCAATTTAAAGCGTTTTCAATGTGATAATCAGTAATCTCTCCTGTATAGGTATAGACCCATTCTTCACCAACTTGGTCTTGAACTTCAGGCAGAGCGCCAATTTTAGGAACTAATATGGGTCGGTTAAAAGATAGGGCTAAGAAAGCACTACCAGAGTTTAAAATCTCGCGGTACGGCAAAATAACTAAGTCAGCAGCACTGAAGTACCATTGCATATGGTCTTGAGGTATGAAATTTAGGTTAATTCGCACTCGTTGATCTAAGGCGGATTCCCTTTCAATTTCTGCTGCTAATTCAGGAAAATCTGGACTACCCACAATGTAGAGTATGGCTTCTGGGTCAAAAAAATGTCGGAAAACTCGCATCAATTGAGTAGCATTTTTGTAAGGTCTAATTTTGCCAAACAAAAGCAATACTTTTGCCGAATTTTTAATTCCTAGGTAGTTGCGAGCTTCTTGAGAACTGACTTGATTAGGATACTGCCCTCGGTAGTGACCATGGGGTACTACAAAACCAGGAATATTCTTTAACTGAGGGAAGCGCTCTTGGGCAGCTTTCATCCCAGTTTTGCTAAGGTTAATGTAACCATCTAACTGCCTTGTAAAGGCTTTCCAGAACCAAGCCTCTAGTTGCGGGTAAAGCTGTTCATGAGATGCTAAGTTGTGTACTGTCCAAACAATTTTTGTCCCCCGCCAGCGAGCCAAAATCATCAATAATAATAGAGCTAACGTTTTTGGGATCGCTCTGAATAAGTTAGGTTCATTTAAATTTCGTTCTGGCCAGTGCCGATGCCAGATAGAATAATCATTTATAAGCAATTTTTGAGGATAAAACTCATGGACATCAACCCCCAAAGTAGCCAGGTGGGTGTAAACTAGCCAGGTATAAGGGTTTTTTTCACGATCTTTAAAGGCTGGTTGGGCAAGAATTTTCATATTGCACTTAGTCTATTGAGCTTTGGTTAACTTTAGAGCTGCCGTTACTTGCACGCTACTACCTAAACCTTGAAATCCATTACCAGTCAAGGTGTCTAACACCAAGAACTGCATAGCTTTAAAAAAACGTAAACGATTTCAGGTTTCTAGTGACCAGAATTGATCAGACTGATAAAATGGCAAATTGAACAGTTGAACATAATGACGCACAACCTCGACTTCAGATTGCTTCATCGTTTGTTTCCATTTATTTATTTGTTGGGTGCTTATACGTACCTTGGAATAACGACCGGGTATATTGTTAGTTGAACTCTGGAGTACATGGTTTTCTACCCGCCTAGTCCATGGCAATTCAAAGTGCTCAAATAGCTCTTTAAACTTACTAATAGGGTCTAAGCATAAGTCCTCATAAAAGACCAATAAGCATTCAGGATTTCGAGACAATGCATCGGCTACAACACGATGTCTTGCTGCCCAGATAGCTGCAAATATTTCTATTGGCGTTTTTGCTTGCTCTATCACTGAGCGGTAGGGTTCGAGATGATCTTGAAATAAGCTAGATTGATGTAATAGAGTATCTCGGGAAAGCTCAGCAGGAGTTTCTTTGTTAATTTCTGATAATATGGTGGGGCAAGGATGTCGAACAATTACCAATAGTTTTGGATTGTAGCGCTTGAAAACCCACTCAATGGACATCAGAGATGCTACATCTTTAACGATAATTTGATAATTAGGCAGTGCTCTAGCCCAGAAACCTCGGTACCAACCGCCTCCAAAAGGTAGACCTTTGAAGACATTATCAAAAGCATTTTCAAGCAAGTCATCTTGCTCACCAGGTCGTGTATATCGGAACCATGTATCCATGTTGCCTTTTCCAGTAATCTCTGGATTACATGGCTCGTAGTAGTATATAGCACGATTTGCGGTGGACAATGTTTTACCGACCCAACTTGTACCGCTGCGACCATGACCTAAAATCAAAATTGGGCGTTTGCCAACTTGCCAGTGATTCAAAAACCACGAGGTAAGATAGTAGCTGATATTAGTAATTAAACGTTGTTTCTTCATTTATATTTATTTATATTTTACTGAATTTACAGTTAATAGTTTTATTGTTACTCAATCAATGATTTAGTTTTTTTTATATAAACATCGAAATCAGGCTCAAGTATGCTAACTAAAATGCCAACTAAAATTTAATCACCACTAAACCTTAAAAATAGTATAAAAATTATCAATAGTTAGCGATATAGCGTTTATCCTAGTTATAAGGTCAGTCAATTTTTGCAACCCCTCAGGATTAACTGCCTACTGCCTAATCCCATTAACCCCAAGGGCGTAGTACCTCATCCAATTGAGAATTGGTATATCAAGATCTAGATCGAGCTAACTGGTTAGACTTTGAAAGTGAAACCCGAGAATCTAGTTCTGAAATAACGCCTTCTATTGCTTTATAACCAAACAAGTCCTCAAGCACACCTGGATTAACATTCTCCCTGAAAGGATTGGACAAAAATCGGATAATTGCTTCTGCAAAGGATGACTTATCTAGAGCAATTTCAAAGTAGTGATGAACCTGTTCTGGTAGACCTGCTATTCCCTGTGGTGTAGAAACAATTGGTCTACCAGAAACCAGCATTTCTAGGGACTTTATACTAACGCCACTCCCAGCTGAAACTGGATTAATGAGAACCCGCCCCGACTTGTATACTTCTGTAGAAGACACTGGATTTATTTTCAGATCAACTTCTGCAGTTTCCTCACATAGCTGCCTAACGTGCTGGACAGGATTTGAACCCGCTATTAAAACAGTAAATGTTGGTAATGCCAAACGTATTATAGGCATAACTTCGGTAATAAACCAGATTATTCCCGCTACATTGTTGTCCGAAAAGAGGTTACCCAAAAAAACGATATCATAGACAGGATTTGTGCTTAGTTTATCTCTGGATATTGCTTCCCTATTCTCTTCAGTAAACTCAATCAGAGGAGGTAAGTAGCGACCATTTGTCAATCCTTGACTTCTCCAAAAATTTAGGTCATCTAGGGATATATCGTAAAATAAAGTACTCTTTTTTAGTAAATTGATTTCATACTTTGCTAAGTTAGACAGTGATAAATATCGTTTGAGCTTGTTTAACCCTTTGGCAGAAGCCAGTTTTCGCTTATAGTACAAATGCTCGATATTGTGAGAGCGAATAACCAGCAGCCGATTCAAGTGTTGACTTAACTGACTTGCTACTTCTCCACCGTGAATACCATCTAGGAAGATGACATCAGGATTAAACGCAGCCACATCAGAGAGTAATAGCTTGAATTCTTTACCTCTAACAATTCTAGATGTCACTTCCAAAGGATACTTGAGTAAGTCAATTATCCGCCGAATAAAATAGCCGAGTGTCTTTGGAAACTTTATAAAAAAAACTTGCTTGGCATACTTCCTAATTTCCAGGACTTCCTCTGGTTTTGGCCTATGGCTACACCAGCAGATAACTTGTAGCTCAGTCCCTAAATTAGAGAAAGCTTTTATCCTTCGCCACATGTCTAATCGCGCCCCATGGATGGGCGGATAGGGAATATCATGGCATACTAATGTAATCTTCATAATAGTGCTACTATTCCTCTCAGTTGTTTACTGCTATAGAATTAGTCATAATAATTATCAGCACTGACTTATCATTATCTAATAACCTATATGTTCCATAAATTAGGTATATTTAAAATGTATTATTCTAATATAGTTTAAATAATAGTTATACAATAAGTATGCAATTTTACCACTTTATAGTGATCATCTATAGTTAAATCACTAGTTAAATACAGCTTAAATTAAGCAATATCAAACCCTTTGAATAGTTCAGATTTTGAAAAGATATGAATCGGAACTCCGTCGGTAATATACCCCTTTGTATTAATCGGAGCAATATTAATCGGAGCAATATAGGAGTCAGGGGTTGAAAGCGATGCAGAGGTGCGACCCGTGGCGAATTAAATTCGCCAACGGAAAGCGCACCTAAGCCGCCAAAGGGGGTTCCCCCCATGAGCGACTGCATAAAGACAGGTGCGGACGCAGGTTCAGCACACAGAACCCAAACCATGAGCGACTGCATCAAAAATTGAGAAATTTTGGTGATGCTAGTCATACACTATAAATACTGTAAAGTCACTGGACGAACTACTTGATAAACAGGAGTACGCAAACTCTTGTAGACTAAGTATTTGCCTAACTCCTACCTGCCATAGTAGGGCGGTATAGTTAATCACTGACTATAATTGCTTACGAGGGTTTTCAAAAGCACTATCAATCGGATTTTACTCAGACTTTAGTTAGAAGTCCGAGGTAGGAATTAAAAGCAAGCCAACGTGCTGATTGGCTTTGCCAGAGACTTATTGCTAGCTCTAGTTGATTCTAAGAGAATATCCGGAAAAATTATGTAAAGCTTTATTAAAGAAAGTTAAATGTCATCCTAAGTAACAGCAAATTTTTTGTAAAAATCAGCCAAGGTCATGGGTAATGGTGATCCGATTACCAATTAACCATGACAAATTACCCATGAGCAATTACCTACGACCAATTACCCAACAATCTTATGTTGCATCCCTCTTAGAGAAAGAGGATAAAGATTAATGTTCCGATTCTTGAAGGCGCTTGCTTCTGGTCACCTCTTGCCGATATAAGACAAACACTAATAGCCATAAGCTGAGCATCCTCAAGGAATCTGAGGTTAAACTTGACCAGGCAGCTCCCTTCCATGAATACAGAGGAATTAACCAAAGGTTTAACGAAAAGTTCAACAGAGCTGCCGTTACTTGTATGCTACTACGCAACCCTTGAAATCCAGCACCAGTCAGGGTGTCCGCCGCAAAAAACTGCATGGCTTTAAAAAACGGTATCGGTGCTAACCAACGTAACGCATTGACTACCTCCCTATAGTCTTCACCTATGATGTAGGGTACCATTGGAGCTGAGATAAACAACCCGATACCAGCAGCTATTCCGTACATACCAGCAATTGGTGATAGACGCTTGGCCAGATTGAGACTTCCCCGGATGCCAGCGGCTCCGTGCTGAAAAAACTTGGCATAGGAAGCTGCTAACATAGATTGTACAGGGACAAATGCCACATCAATTAAACGGTATGCAGCAGCATATATACCTGTAGCTTGTAATGTAGAAAGACGCGCCAGCATGGTTTTATCTACATTGTTGTTAACCGTTTCAGCACAAAGGTTGACAGAAAAGTAGAATCCCTGAAGCATCTCCGGCTTGATCTTTGATATGGCCAATTTAGGAGTGCCTAACATCCGATGTACCATCAGAAATCCAATCCCAGCTGTTATTGCTGTACTAGCCATATATAAAGCTCCCCAAACTACAATATCTGATGTCTGAAAGAAGCTAACAAAACAAAGTGTTGCCACTAAGTTTTTTAGACTAAGTAAAAAATGAATCTGAGCGGTGTGCTTAAGCTGACTGACTGCGATAAATGCCTGACCAGCGGTGGCTAAAATTTTCAAAAAGAGTAAGTCAGACAAAAATACCAAAAATATTAGCAGGGGCGAGGTTTCTTCAGGTAAAATAGCTGGAGCTATAAGCATAACTAAGGCAATTAGCACGCTACTAGAGGTAAAAATCATCAATAGCGCATTGCCCCAGTATTCCTTGAATAATGCTCGGTTTCTAGAGACATTTTTAATTAAAACATCTCCACTACCCCAGGTAGCAAAAGGCGATATAATCGCCGCTAAAGCCGTCAAACTAGCAAACAAACCATACTGTTGAGCACCGAGGGTACGAGCAATCATCACGAAGTAGGCGGCTTGGACAATCATCTTCAGAAATTTAGCCAATAGCATCCACAACGTGTTACGTACTAGGGATTTCTGAAATATGCCAATGAGCCTGGATTTGAGGGATTGAAAATTCATATCAAGTAGTTTGGATCATACCTTTTTGCTGCTAGGATTTCCTGCCAAATTGATCATTAATCGAAAATTATCTCTGATTACCTAGACTAAGAATACAATCAGGAAATTGGTATGAATTATACCAAGTTGCCATCGAAGATATTACTCTAAAAGTTAGCATCATAATACCTCTGAAGGCAACTTATGTATTATCTGATTTATCCCTGCTTAGATGGCTAATTTTTCATTATGCTCACCCTTAGGCTGACTAGCTGCTTAGTCCCACTAATTCTTTGCTATACCATGCCGATATCTCCCGCCCCAATAATTTGAATAGCTTTTGATTGTCATTGGCATAGATAGTGTAGAGTTTTTGAATCGCTGATGGACTGGGCCGAAGCTTTTGGTGTTGTAAGGGTAAGCGTTGATCAACACGATTGATCAAGCCACGCATAAATGGGAAACGGGTTCCCAGATAACGAGCAATTGGTGAACTAGTGCTTTGATGGACTTTCTTAGACTTTTTACTAAAATCAAATGAAGAATCTATGTCAAGGAATTCACAAACCTTTTTCAGAGAATCGTCTGAGTTTTTAGCAATGTCTTCTTCAAACACTAGAATTAGCATTTGGTTAGGATCGAAGTAGTCATAGTATGCTTGCAGTTGGCGATAATATCGTCCCATATCAATGATGCCATAGCGCTCAACTAGGGATTGTTTATCACCAACTAATAGCTCATCAAGGTCATCATTGACAGATATCACTCCATTTTTGATAAAGTGATTCACAGCAGCAATGGCTCGTTCAACTGGATTTCTTAGGACTACAATAAGTTTGGCTTCAGGCAATGTCTCATAGATCAGCCGATGGGAATATGGAATTTCTTCGAGAGGGTCATAGTAGACTTTACCCTGGGCATCAGGTAATGGGTCGATCCATAAGTAATTAGGAGTTTTTTCTCCAATTGCTTTTTCCCCATTAACATCAGCAAAGTGTTGTTTATACCATTCAATACCTTGGTTGAGATTATACCTTTTATTAAAGTAATGAATCTCATCGCCAGGTATAAATACCTCAGGATGTTCCTTGAGATTATGGGCTAACCAGGTAGTTCCAGCCTTTTGGGCTCCAATGATTAAAAAGTTCGGTAAAGTCACTAACAACTCTCTCGTAATATAGCACTGCTATTTCGCCGTTAATTCTACCTATATAAAAATCTACAAAACAATTGACTATATTGCTTATTATCCTAAGTAATTTGGCTGATTTTATTTACTAATATATAGACTCCACTATAGGTAGGTATACGGATTATTTTCTATATTCATAGAATAATTTTAAGATGGGAGACTGAAATAATTAGCTAATAAATTACTTATAATAAAATTATATTGGGAGTTAGTACTACTCACATAATACCAATGATTTCAGCTCTCCTGAGCATGAGTTAAGAAGTCAATTGTTTATAGGTCAATAGCCGTCTCACTATGCGGATTATTTTCACTAGCCAGAGAATAATTGTAGGACGAGATGCTGAACTAAGGGGCCAATAAATTACTGATTTTACCATACTATAGGGCATTATTCCTACCCACAGAAACCAATGACTCCAGAGTAGCTTCTTTTTCCAATTAAATTTAGAATATTTCCAGATTGACCAATATCCTTTGTAAGCTAAAACTAAAGGGGAATCAGAAGCAAAAGGATGATGGTGAGGATCTAGTCGTAAAGAAGCGATACGGTGAATCAAATGATTGGGGTCACGAAAGTTCAAATCCGGGCATACCTGATAGCCTAACTCCGTCGCCTTGCGTACTAAATAGTTATACTTGATGAAATCATGGTTGATAGACCGACGAAACCGTTCAATGGGAATGGTTCCCTTAGAAAAAGCCCACAAATTATTCCCATGTTGTCGGTATGCCCCAAGGGGTTTTTCAATCGATACCACTTGCCCATAAAATGGGTTCAGGGTGACTAGATAACCATCAGCAGCTATGGTAAAATCAGATTCGGGTATAGGAAAAATTTGAGCTAGTGCTGACCTTGCAAAACTATTGCCACTGGTTACAGTACTGCTGTACTTTCCCTTCTCCAACAAAATTGGCCAAACGGTGCCACTATCAAATTTTATGTCTGGAGCTGGATGGATACCAATAAATTCACTAAGGGCATTGACCAACTCTAAACGATATTGCACCTGGACTACCCCTGGTTTCCAAACGGCGACCACTTCGGACACCGCATTAGGGAATAAGTAATCATCAGCATCTAAAAAAATTACAATCTCCCCACGGCTGACATAAAAACCGGCATTGAGCGCGGATGCTTGCCCACCATTTTTCTTGAGGATAGGAATAATTTGGTCACCGTAGCTAGTGATAATCTCCTGAGAGTTGTCAGTGGACTCATCATCCACTACTATGACTTCGGTATTTGGATAAGTCTGACTCAGGCTACTGTCAATTGCTTGAGGTAGAAACTGACCGTAATTGTAGTTGTTGATGACAATACTGACTAATAACTGAAAGTTTTCATTCATTTCAATATGTTTTTTTGTCGCTCTAATGGAATAAGCACCGAAAGAGCTACAGATGTGTAGAGTACCCAAAAGATATTGTTTTGTATCATCACTGACGTCTCTGTGATATTGGCTAACACGGTATAGGTTAAGAACAATAATGGCCAGAGATTCTCTGATGTTTTACTTACACGGAGCCAAGCAATAGCTCTTAGTAAACTAAAACTAAATCCAATTAGGTAGATTAATACTCCCAAGATTCCTAAAGCTAGCCATAGGTCAAGCAAGCCATTGTGGGCGTTGGGAGCTGGCCACAATACTGCACGCCAGACATAGGCAGATTGACCATTCAAGCCATTCCAGAATGAACCATAGCCATAACCGAGCCACGGCTGTTTATCAATCATGTCCAACACGAAGGGCCATAGCTTTGTACGACCGGTTAAGGTAGCATCTTTACCGATTGTACCTAGCAAAGCGTCTGCATTATCTAACAACCAGATTAAGACGCTGCCTCCGAATGTTGTCATGGCAAATATAGCCGGAATCAGTAGGTCATATCGCCACCGTAACATCCGGTATAGATATAGAGATAATAACATAATTATAAGACTAACCAGTGCAGTTTTTGAAGTGGTAAATAGTAAAAGAATTACGGCAAAGCCAAACCCCCCCCACAACAGTAAATTATTTTTTTTGCCCCGAATAGCCAGGAGCAAAAATACGACTGCACTGGGCACCATTACTTTGCCAAGAACATTTTTATGGACGTATATTCCTCGCCAAGTTCCAGCATGAACTCCCCCCATAATCCCGTATTTCGGCAGAGCCACAATAAACAGAAAACTGAGCAATATTGCTACTCCGAATGCCCAACCCAGCATTTCTAGCTGTTCTTTCATGGTGTAGCGGCTGGCGAGGTAAACACCAAACAATGTTGTGCCAATTAGGGCAACAGCACGGTTGATAGTCGTTGTTGGTTCAGAAGACCATAAAACAGATACTACTGCTATCCCCACCAACAGACTGAGCCATCTATCTTTACTGAGGAGATAAAGTACTTTTTTCCACCGTAGTGTTAGGAGGAAAAAGGTAACGAGATAAATTAATACGAATAGCAATCTACTGAGGGAGGAATCAAATTCTTGTATGACATCCCCCTCACTTCTGCCTCCTGATAAAAGGACAGTGAGTACTCCTCCTGAATAGAGTACCAATGAAACAGTAGTGAAAATTGGTTCAAAAAATGCCAACAGTTTTATCATCAACCCTGGTTTATATTAAAAAATTGTAGGTATACTATTGTAGTCATAATGTTATATGCAAAAAGTTACTAATTCAGAACTTATATCATGTTTTGAGGCTTCTTTGTGGTATAATGAAACTAGCCATATAACTGTAGCAAGCTTGCTGGTAAAGGAATAGGCAAGGTGCAGCAGGATTATGGCATTTCACAACTCTGATATTGCTTGACTTCACAGGTTTTGGGTAAACCCTGACCTAAGATTAGTAATACTCCTGAACTTGATATTAAGCAGTGATCCTGTTCTACAGGAGCTTACTTTATACAAAAATTGTGTTAGTGAACAGATAACCTGTATACAAAACCTGATCTAAATCTGTAATTGTCGGATTTTAATGGGTCAATCCTATAGTTGCGAACTAGGGCAATGAATGACATTGTGTCAAGTTAGTAGCATCTGGCCAGCTAAGAGTGCATCTACACCCTTAAACCGGCTGAATCTAAGAGGCTCAGGAATTAGCCTGACATATAAATAAACCCTAGGGATAGGGTTTATTTATATGTCAGGCTGAGATGGATAAAGTCGGACTAAGTAGAGATTTGCCATCAAAGTAGTCTGGAATGGGTGCTCCCATCAAGGTCAAGATGGTTGGGGCTATATCTACAGGATGAGCCTCTGGCAAACTAGAACCTGGGGTAATTCCTGGTCCGCTTGCCATCAAAAAGCCTCTGGCTCGGTGACCACCAGGACGATTATAGGTAATTGGACCAATGCGTCCCACATCAGGACTATCCACTACATCTGTGGGACACTCGTGCCATACCACTACTAGGTCAGCATCTGGCAGTTTGGGGTTATCATCTGTGGCTACGTTATGGGTGCGCACTACTTGTTTCACTAATGGTTCTCCTGTCCTGCCATCGGTAAGGCGATAAAGGAAGTCTGTTAGGTTATCGCACAGAGCATCATACTCGGAAGGCTCAACAATACCATCTCGTTCCCGTCCTTTGAGGTTGATGCGAATATGTCCATCAGCAAAGGCGGGTAAAGCAAAGGCTTTCATCTTGGGCCACAGGGGAGTATATAGAGTAGCTGGCATCCAACCCAATTGCACCTTGTGCTTCATGAGGGGATAAGGGGAGAGTAAACCGTGTTGCCCAGATTGTAAAAAGGCTTTATGGGTCCAGGTGTTGAACAACTGCTTAATGGGATTGGGTTCATAAATCTGTCGCCATACTTCCCCTGGCCAAGAGTTGCGGATTGGACGAGTAATTGGTGGTGGGGGAGTGACCCCGATTTTGCTGGGAGTAATGGCATACTTGCCAGGGAAGTTATACCGATAGACCAATTCTGGCAGGAACATCATGCTCATCAAATCAGTAACATTGGCAGCCATGCCATGAACTGCGAAACACAAGATATAGGCATCTTTAGGGGCAGCAGCGATAATTTTTGCGATCGCATCATCCACCGCTTCAAAGATTTTCAGCATCGGGTCTCCAGCCTTACCATTCTTTTTGCTCTGGTAAGGGTAGAGCTGGTGATCTGGTTGGCTGCGGTCCCACAGGTCATGACCAGCACTGTGAGTTTCACCGAAACCGGTCACGAACAAGTCCCACGGTTCACGCTGAAGTAAATCCTGGCAAATCTCTGAGCGGGTGGAGATACTCGTTGTTAGAGCTTCCTGAATCCATTTAAAATAAACTGGATCCCACCAGCGACCATTATCTTTATGGAGCACTGGGTTTTTGCCGTATTGGGCAATAATATTCGGCAATAATTCCGGCGGTTGAGAATGGCTTGGCACAAAGGGATAATGTCCCCCCCAACCCAAAATTTGTAAGCCATTAATTTGATCTGACAGTGCTGATACTGGTACATCAAAGGCAGCAACCCGGTAGTCATCCCCTAAGGCATAAAAGGGATTATACTCTTTATAATCGTATCCACTATAAACTTTGTCGCAGACTACTTTATAAGTGTCTGGATAGAATTTTATGGTATCCCAAAAACCGGTTTTATCTGGTAAACAACCGGTAGAGAACATCACCCACAAGGGTTCAGTGGAGGAAAATTCTACTGTCTTATTGTTGTAGTTAACGGTATTGTTCAGGCGACCATAGATTCCTTGTTGCCGTATTTTGTTGAGGGTCTTCAGATGTCCTTGGGACATCCACTTCTCCAACAATAGCGGGTCAGCTGCATCCATTCCAATAGCTATTACAGGGGTTTTCATAGTAGTTTTTTAGATAATTTTTTACATAACTTTTTACATAAAACTCAAGCTAATCCATAAGATCATGTCGGCTTGACTAAGCATGATATTATTAATCGGTAAATTGGTAGTTAGTTTATGATTATCTAGTTTAGGATTACCGATTAGTAATTACCTATTCTCAAACATCCTATTTTGCTTGGAAATTGGTTAACCGGATTTGATAGTTTAATAATAATGCTTAATTGCTCACTATATTCATAATTTAAGTATTAGTAATGGCATTAACTCATAAATACAAAAATAGGGGTTTACTCTATTTATAGACTGGAATAATCCAGGGGATTACATAGTTAATTTATAGTGTTTGCTTCTAGGGAATAGCGAGTAGTCATAAGTCATAGTTTTGAATCATCTCCGGGAAAGATTCCAGTTTTTTTGAGTCTGAGCTTGACGCTGTGCCAATCTTCTGACTGAGCCATGATGGAAGTATTCCTGTGATTGGTAAAAGTAACCAATCGATTCATCTTTTTGAATGACACCATTAGCCACCAAACCCAAAACCGTCTGACCAGAACTATCTAACATTTGTTTAGCCACATTAGCATTAGCAAAATCCAGAACACCTGGTCGAGCTACCAACAACATGCCATCAGTCATTGGACTTAAGCAAAGGGCATCAGCAGTTAGAAGTAAGGGTGGGGCATCAATAATCACAAAGTCATATTGGGTTGAAAATTCCTGAATCAGGGAAGCCATTTGCTTTGAATCCAGCAGTGCCAAAGGATTAGGAGGCATTACCCCAGCAGTGAGAATATCAAGATTTTCCATGGCTTGACAGATGGCAAGCTCTAGAGGCACTTCACCAATGAGTACCTGGCTCAAACCAGCCACATTCATTACTTGCCAAATATAGTGCTGACTGGGGTGACGCATATCGGAATCAATTAGCAAGACCCGACGCCCCAGTTGAGCCATAGCAGCGGCCAAGTTTGCTGATACGGTAGATTTGCCTTCTTTGGAAACGGAGCTAGTGACTACAATAACTTTAGGTGGGTGATCAGACTTGAGAAATTTCAGATTCGCTTGAATCATCCGGTAAACTTCACTGACCATGGAATGAGGCTGGTCTCTTACGGGCAATTCTCCTCCAAAGAATAGGTCATCCCGACGATGGGAAAGCTTCTTGTGCTTGAAAACTGGAATCACCCCTAGCACAGGATATCTTAATAACTGCTTGACTTCCTTGAGAGTTTTGATGGAGCGGTCTCTCATTTCCAAGAGCAAGACAGCAGTCGTGGCTAGTGTGACCCCCAACATCACCCCTAGAGCCAACACCTTTATTTTCTTATCACCTAAAGGCTTTTTAGGAACTATTGCTGGCTCAATGATGCGAGCATTAGCGGTATCTTGGTTTTCTGCGACCTTTAATTCATTGAGATTTTTCAACAGGGTTTCATAGGTCAAGCGGGCAGCTTGGACTCGTTGTTCGAGCTGCTGCTGAGTTTGCTCCAACCGAGGAAGAACATTTACCCGTTGTTCATAGGCAATTCTAGCGTTAGCAAGAGTTGCTAAGCCTTCTGCTAAACTCTGACGTTTGACTTCTGATTCAATAAAATCGTTAATCAGTTTTTGTTTGAGCTGGTCAACTTCTAAAAGCCCTTGAGTAATTTGTATCTGAGTACTAGCCAGACTCCCAGAGCCTAGTATTTGATTAATCTGCTGTTGTAAATGACCTCTGAGGGAGCGTTGCTGCTTGGTCAGCCGAATCATGACCGGGTGATTTTTACCGTAACGATTTCTCCCAACCGCTAATTGCCGCTCAACCTCTTGCAGTTCTTGGAGTACCCCCTGTACGGAAGTAGACTGACTCAGGGCACTAATAGCTATTGCCTGCTGGGGATTAAGACCGACCTGGTTTCTCAAGCCAGCAGCTTGGGCATTGGCTTCTTCAAGTTGAGCTTGAACTGTGGTAATTTTGCTGTCTAAGTCAGCCATCACCGCTACCAAAGACCGGGCTTCTTCTGTGAGGGATACAACCTGATTGCGTTCTTTAAATTGCCGTAGAGCAGCTTCTGCTTGCCTGACATTGGCTTCACTTTGAGGAAGTTGGTTAGTAATAAACTCACGGGCTTTTGCGGCTTCCGACTTTTTGGATAGGATCTGATTCTCTATATAAAGCCTCATTAATTGATTGATCACTGCAGCCCCTTTTTCTGAGTTGTTACCCTTGTAGGAAAGCCTAACCACATCGGTGCCACCGACAATTTTGACAGTGAGCTTTCTTTTGAGGGCTTCCGGTTCCAAAGGTAGACCTTCGTTATTAGTGAGGTTGAGTTGATCAATGATCTGTTGCAGAAGGGGGTGGGAGTAAATCACCTCAACTTCGGTACTCAGAGGGTTCTGGGCATCAACCAGAGGGCGTAACTGGTCAATTTCTTCCCCCAACCCAGTCAAGAAAGCGGTTCGGTCTATCTTAAACAGTAGTTTTCCTTCAGCTTCATAGGAAGGCTTGAGAAACAAGGTAGACCAGGCTGCTGAGATAACTGTAAATAGGAAAATAGCAACCGCTGGCAGCCAACGACGTTTCAATAGTAGTAAGTATTGGCTAAGATCGAGATCTATAGAACTTCTAGACTCCATAAGTTCTTAAGGGGCTCTCCCTAGGTAGATTGCACAATAAAATAATTTTTGGTATTGGTGCGGATTAGCTACCAACCCTGCCATCCTTCAGATGCAACCTATATATATGGAAATAATAATAAAAGTTAATCATATCAAAGGTAACTCGACATTAAAGAGTTGGTAAAGATCTGCAAATTTTCCGTGCTTCTTGTGACCATAAGAAAGTTAAGGGGCTGACCGGCTGTCTGCTATAGGGCCAACGGGGGTAGGGTTTGGCGACCGATTGTTGTTTCAGTAAGACCAGGAATCCCTGGAGCTGTTGACTTTTCTATCTTCCGACCTAACCCAAACCCGGTCAGCCTACCCCCGCTGGTTCCATTCTTGGCGAAACTTTTCCCAGATTGAACCATTCTGTTAGCCAGTGAGTCTAAATAACATCGGAAAACAAAGCGGTGAGGGAGAACCCAGAGTTGTCAGTCAGATCAGCCCAGGCTTCCAAAGAAGATTCTGCTGCTGCAAAAACAACCAGCACAGACACAGAGTTGGTATTGCAGTGCCAACAGGGCAACCAGCAGAGTTTTCGCCAACTATACCGACGCTATCAGCAGCGGGTCAGGTCAACTATCTATCAGCTATGTGGTGCTTATGCTCTTGATGATTTAGTACAAGAGGTGTTCCTACGAGTTTGGAAAGGCTTACCAAAACTGCGGCAACCCTCACAGTTTTCCACCTGGCTTTACCGGATCTGCTGGAATGTGGCATCGGATCAGCGGCGCAATTTGCAACGGCAACGTGCCTTCAACCTTCAACTTCCAGAGGACACAGCTGATCTACCCCTAAAAAATGCCAAATCCTCCCATACTCCTGATCTGATGCAGTTGCACTATCAGGACATGATTCAACAAGGAATGCAACAGCTGAGCTTGAACCATCGTGCTGTGCTGGTGCTACATGATTTAGAGGATTTGCCACAAAAGGAAGTTGCTAAAATTTTGGGCATAGCTCTCGGAACGGTTAAGTCTCGTCTTTTCCACGCTCGAACTTCCCTACGGAAATATATCATCCAACAACAAGGAGAGATGCCATGACTCAGTTTCAATCTGATGACGAACAATGGCAAGCATTTCTGCGCCAACATCGACCTACTCCTCCAGCAGCAGCATTTGACTTGGAGGAACGAGTTATAAATGCGATCGCATTATCCCCACCGCCTAGTCGTAAACCACAGCTTTGGTTAGTTCCATCAGCCATCGCTGTTGGTTTACTGATGGCTTGGAGTGGTTACCGCACCCACAATTTAACCACTCTAGAAGCTTTCTTAGAGAAAAATTGGCATGGAGTTGTGGGAGAGACATCGGTGAGCAATGTCATTCATACTCCACCAGCTGATTGGATGATCTTAGCCAATACTGGACAATAAATGAAATAGTAGGAACCATCACCTCAGGATCACCTATAGAGGATAAGGTTTGACCTGTTAAAAGGTTGGCTCTAGCCAACGGCTATGGCAATGTAAAAGTGGGTTGTCAAGCTTGAACCTTGGCCAAAGGCCACGCTACGCGAACAACCTTCAACCTTCAATCTTCAACCAATTAACCTTCAACCTTCAACCTTCAACCTTCAACCTTCAACCTTCAAGTTGAGTTTTCAACCTTCAATATTTCTTACAAACTCTAAATTAAAGACATTTATAGGTAACTTCCATGCTGTTACGTCCAGGTTATATTTTGTCAATTCTCATGGTTACCCTGACTGGCTGCACTGCTGTAGCTAATTCCAACCCTGTAACCTCTCAATTGATTCCCAGCCCCGAGGGTCAACAACACCCAAAATTGAGTAAGGATAGGTTAATCAGGCGACTGAATCTCGACCAGGTGCAAAGGCAGCAGCTAAAAGCTATTAAGCTAGAGTATGAAGAATCCATTATAGATCTTCGTGAGGAAGTGAGTCAAGCGAAGCAGAAATTAAGTGAGTTGATGGTGGGTACAGCTGACAGAGAAACTATCCGTACTCAATACCAACAAGTTCAACTATTGAACCAGCAGCTAGGAAAATTACACCTTGAGAGTATGTTGCAGATGCGAGAGGTGATGACTCCTGAACAACGCATCCAGTTTGCTCAATTCATGAGACAGCGCCGCCAGCAAAACCCTCTATCAAATTAGGGAGAACCACAAAGGACAAGGATTTTGAGATTTATCTATCTACACGGTTTTGCATCTAGCCCTGAATCAGCCAAGGGGGTGTATCTACAGCAAGCGTTTGCTGGCCTCAATGTCTCTCTAACAATTCCTGACCTTAATCAAGATGACTTTAATCATTTAACAATAAGTCGCCAGATTAGTCAAGTGGCAGCATTACTGCCCTTAGATGGAACACCAGTCACGTTAATCGGCTCTAGTTTGGGTGCTTTTACCGCTGCACACTTAGCACAAAACAATCCACAAATCAAGAGACTGGTTCTACTGGCACCAGCATTTGGCTTCCTTGACCATTGGTTGCCGAAATTAGGAGCAGAACAGCTTAATCAGTGGCGCTCCCAGGGATATCTAGACATTTACCATTACCGAGAAAACCGAAAGCTTCCCTTGCACTACCAGTTCGTAGAAGATGCCCGTCATTATGAGGCTTTGGAGCTAGGGCGACAAGTACCTACTCTGATTCTACATGGGTGCTATGATGACGTGATTCCTATCATCGAGAGTCGTGATTATGCCAGTACGCGCCCTTGGGTGCAATTGGTTGAATTGGAGAGCGAACATGGTTTGCGGGATGTGATGGGGTTAATTTGGGCAGCAGTTCGGGAATTTTGTGATCTTTAGGTCGGTTGAGGGGTGAGTGTCACATCCGATCCAACAGCAGGTTATTCGGGAAATAATCACAATAATTATTTCCCAAAAATTCCACTATAGGCTAGAATTACTCTGTCAAAAAAAATGAATCGAGATCGAAACTGAGGTTGACTCTCGAGTTCACATTTACTGTCATTGAGTTGAATAAGTTGATGTTAGATTCAATTAGATTGACAAGCTCTCGCTCTAGCCCACCCCAAAATTTGATTGAGTCTCTCTATCCATTTAAACCAGGAGATCTGATTACTTTTTCTGGACTGAAGATCGATGCTGCTCTGATTCGATGGTTCACTGGAAGCGATTACAGTCATACGGCGATTGTCCTGGATTCCGATCTGGAAGCGAACGGGAACGGAAAGGTGGCGATCGCTGAGTCCACAAGTTACACAAGTTTGCCGGATTTTAGAAACCAAAAATGTAAACCAGGAGTACAAATTCACTACCTGGAGAATTGGCTCAATGCTTATCGAAACTACGGACGAGCCTGGTGGGTTCCTTTGGCAAAACCATTAAGTTCGGAAGGGATCGATAAAATGCAAAATTGGCTGTGGAACCTTCATGAGCGCCAAGTCAGGTATAGCTGCTGGAAGTCCATCGGAGCTTGGCTGAAAGTTAACCGATATTTGGTTCCTTCTGATAGCCAGAACATACAAAGAATATTTTGTTCGGAACTGGTGACCCAAGCCTTACAAATCGCAGGCTCAATCGATGGCTCTGTTATGGCTTGCCAGCAAACACCCCAAGAAGCAGTTACTTTTGGATGCTTTGAGGCTCCCGTATTACTGGAAATTTAGTTAGGGTTAAACTGTGTTATCAAAATTGCAATCAATCAAAGATATCTGGCGATATCTTGGTTTTAGTTGGGTACATCAGCAGAATCTCGTTTACGTTACCTGCTGGGAAGATCCCAGACTCGATCGTGTTGCCTTAAACTTGCAAGCTGACGATACCGTTGTCGTGATTACCTCTGCGGGATGCAACGCTTTGGAATACGCTCTCGACGCACCCAAACAAATTTACGCCATCGATGTCAATCCCAAACAAAATGCGTTGCTCGAACTCAAAATTGCGGCGATTCGAGAACTGGATTTCGAGCAATTTTTTCAATTGTTCGGTCGCGGTAGGTTAGAGCAGTTTAACGAGATTTATACTCAAAAGCTGCGCTCCCATTTATCTTTACCCTCGCAAGGGTATTGGGACAAAGAAGGAACTAAATTATTCGACAGCGCACGCTCGTTTTATTTTCGAGGAACTACGGGTAATTTTGCTTTCGCTATCAACTACTACATTGATCGCATCCTGAAAATTCGCCCCAGTTTCGATGCTATTCTCAATGCCAAAACCCCAGAAGAACGGCAGGAAATTTACCAGCGCGAGATCGAACCGGTCTTTTGGAAAGATTATCTCTATCGCTTCCTCAATAGCGATTTAGTCCTGTGGATGCTCGGTGTTCCCGCACAGCAACGTCAACAGATGGAACGCTATCTCGACGAAGGCAGTATCGCGACCTTTGTACGCCAACGCTGCGAAAATGTCTTTACTCGGATCCCCATTCAAGATAACTATTTTTGGCGAGTTTTTCTGAATGGAGAATATTCCCCCGATTGCTGTCCCCAATATTTAAAGGAAGAAAATTTCCTGCGCCTAAAATCTGGGTTAGTGGATCGCATTCAGGTGGAAAATAGCACAATAACCAACTTTCTGGAAAATTGTCAAGCTCGAATTTCTCGCTTCGTGCTTCTCGACCACATGGACTGGCTGAGTCAGTATAATCACGAAGAATTGCAAAAAGAATGGCAAGCTATTTTGACTAGAGCCAGTGATAAAACTCGCATTTTGTTTCGCAGTGGGGGATTCAAAGTGGAATACCTTGATTCGGTGCAAGTGCGTTATGGCGGTAAAGACCGATTTTTACCAGACTTATTGATGTACAATACTGAATTGGCTGACCAATTGCACCCACGCGATCGCGTCCAGACCTACGGCAGTTTTTATATAGCCGATTTGACGTTTTAAAACAAGCAGGATGATAGTAGGTCAGGAGGAAAAACAATGTTTAATCTCACCTACGAGTTCAAACTCAAACCCACCAAACAACAATCCCAAATATTTGACGAGTGGCTAGAAGTAACTCGTAGGGTGTACAACTATGCTTTAGCTGAGCGTAAAGACTGGTACAAGTCTCGTAGTTGTCAGATAAATTCCTGTAGTCTCCTTCGTTGCTACATAATTCCTGCTGATGCGACCCGTCCCACCTATGCTAGTCAATGTAAGTCTCTGACAGCTGCAAAGAAACAAAACCCTGAATTGAAAAAGGTTCAGTCTCAAGTATTGCAGCAAACTTTAAAAAGAGTTGAAACCGCTTTCACTAATATGTGGGAACGCAATATGGGATTCCCACGATTTAAGAAAAAAGGGAGAATGAGATCCTTTGTTTTTCCTCAAATGAAAGGGGATAGATTTAAGCCTGGCATGGTTCAATTTCCCGTTATTGGTTGGGTAAAGTTTCGCCAATCACGGGATATCGCTGATGATGGAGTAGTCAAACAAGCCCGTATAGTAAAAAGAGTTTCTGGTTGGTATGTAATGCTGACCATTCAATGGGATATTGATCTACCATCACCAATGCCCCATGGTGAAGCAGTAGGAATTGATGTAGGCTTAACTAGTTTTGTGGCAGCTTCCAATGGTCTTTTAGTCAAACGTCCGAGGTTTTTTGGTGATGCCGAACGCAAGCTGAAATTGCTGCAGAAGCGTGTTTCTAGAAAACCTATAGGCTCGAAGAATTGGCAAAAAGCACAGAATAAAGTAGCAAAACTTCATGAGTACATTGCTAATTGCCGTAAAGATTGGCATCGAAAACTAGCTCATCAAATCTGTGACAATGCAGGAATGGTCTTTGTTGAGAATTTAAATCTTGTTGGTCTATCTCGTGGAATGTTGGGCAAACATTGCTTAGATGCAGGATTTGGACAATTTTTCACCATACTAGAACAAACTTGTTGTAAACGTGGGGTTTATTTTCAGAAAGTAGACCCACGTAAGACAAGCCAGATTTGCCCAAACTGTGGAATTGAGACTGGCAAGAAAGAGCTTTCTGAACGTACTCATGTTTGTTTAAATTGCGGCTACACAACTGATAGAGATGTGGCAGCCGCTCAAGTAGTCGCCATGCGCGGACTTGCAGCCGTAGGGCATACGGTCAAGATGCTTGCAGAGGGTAAATTCATTGGAATCCTGATGAAGCAAGAATCCTCGTCCTTATAGGACGGGGAGTGTCAAATAGCTGATTTGGTGACTGCTTAAAACTATTTCCACTGGCGAGGGAAGAGAAAAAATGAGCGTTTTATCCGACTTGATTAGCGATCTCAAAACGGTTTATCATCTAGCCAAACCGATCCGAGGGGATAGCCATCAAGAGCGATTGGAAAACTTTTATCGTACTCAATCAACGGATTACGATCGCTTTCGTCGGCGTTTGCTAAAAGGACGAGAAGAACTTTATCAATCCCTTGCCGATAGCGATAGCAATGGCTGTGTCTGGGTTGACTTCGGGGGCGGTACGGGGTCGAATTTGGAATCCATTGCTAATCGCCTCTCTAAGTTTAGTAAAATTTACATTGTGGATTTGTCCCCTTCCCTGCTGGAAGTGGCGCGAGGGCGAATAGCCGATCACGGCTGGACAAATGTAACCACTGTCGAAGCCGATATCACTCAATTTTTACCGCCAGAAGGGGTGGCGGATATCGTCACTTTTTCCTATTCTTTAACTATGATTCCCGAATGGTTTGCGGCGATTGAGCAAGCTGAAAAGATTTTGAAGCCAGGGGGAATGATCGGGGTTGTGGATTTTTATGTGTCTCACAAACATCCCCCTGAAGGATTGCAACGTCATTCGTTTTTAGCTCGTCACTTCTGGCCGATTTGGTTTGCCACGGATAACGTTTTTCTTTGTCCCAATCGCCTAGGCTACTTGCATCATAAATTTGATACTGTGTCTTTGACAGAAAAGATGGGAAATTTACCATTCCTACCTGGTTTGAAAGTTCCCTACTATAGGTTTATTGGTCGCAAACGATCTAAAACTTGAAGTTCCTCTAATGGGGCTTAGTGGTACAAAAGGAGTTATTTTAGCCCCGGAAACCTTGACGGTTACCGCAGCCAAACCACTACATGTTTATTACTACCTTGTCTAGGCAAATTAAATCCAACGCTGTTTAATTTGCCAAGCCAACACTAACTCCAAACCAACCCAACACCAACCAGCCAATTCCCCCTAACCCTAATAACACCGGAGTCAACCAATTCCCCCACTGCACATACAACGTCTGAGTCTGTCGTCGATAAATCGTATCTGCGTGCAACTCATAGGTATTAATCCCGGATAGCCATACTGTTTTGCCATGGGGGTCTACAATACCGGAATAGCCAGTATTAGTTGCTCTAACAGCCCACCTATCTGTTTCAATGGAGCGCATTACATCTTGAGCATGGTGCTGGGCAGGCATTGTATTACTGTAATGGGCATTATTGGATGCAGTGAGGATAAACTGCCCACCAGCGGCAGCTTGATAGCGGAATTGCTCGGGAAAAGCTGACTCATAACAAATTCCTACCACTGCTTGACCAAAGGGTGTTTCTAATAATTGGTCAGGTTTACCTGGGGCTAAGTGAGCATCAAGAGGGGATAATCGGTCAATTAAACGTTCTAGGAATTCTTCAAAAGGAATATATTCTCCTAAGGGCACTAATTTGACCTTATCGTAACGGCTGAAGGTCTCACCAGTACCGGTGACAGTAAACAAACTATTGGTAAGGCTACGCCCTCTTTGTCCATAGCCTCCTACCCAAACTAAAACCCCTTTATCTAATATTGCTGAGTAGAAAGAACTAACATTGCGAACCTGTTCTTCCCAAAGAAAAGGTAAGGCAGTTTCAGGAGTTAGCACTGCGTCTACCTTTTGATCTGCTAATGTCTGGTATCCAGTAGTGTAACCTTTTATAGCACGCTGCCAGCCAGCGGAGTAAAGTTTGATTTCATTGGGGATGTTTCCTTGAATAATACCGACGTTAATAGCAGAATCTTTTGATTGCTCAATTGGTTGGCTGTACAGTAACCATCCGATAAAATGTAAGCTAATTAATAACCCGATTGCTATACCTAAAAGGATTGAATGTTGTTTGCCCTTGGCGTTTCCGTAGGGTAGGTTGTTGTGATCACTTTCAACGTTAAAGCTGCCAACGTTAAAGCTACCAACGTTAAACTTATTAAGGGTTAATCCGCTTTCAGCAATTAAGCCATTGACTGCTACAATAGCTGCTGTAACTGTTACCGGACCGGATAATTGACCGAGGTGCAAAATGATCAGGTTATGGGGACTTTGGGTATAGGATAAGCCAGACCAGTAGAGGGGACTCATACTCCACAGGGTTTCTATGGCACACCACAATCCTGTACCAATTAGAACCCGCAGGCAGGAGGTTAAAAGAAAATAGTTTTGAGTGGGGTTAGGAAGATTTATATCAGGATTTATATCAGGATTTATATCACGTTGTTGTGTCGCTTTGGTGGAAGGGAATTTAATGGATGGGAAAATTGATTGAGTGATAGAGATTCCTATTGCCCAGACAGCTACTAGGAGTGCTCCCCAGAGGGTAATGACTATCCAGCAGAATAATGCGATCGCAATACTAGCTAGCCATGGTACCCCCATCCAGTCCATCGGGTGAATACCAGTAATCCAAAATAGAGCTAAGCCGTGATAACCGATACCCCAGATCAGACCAGATAAAGCATTGCTACGAATACTCTGACCCCTGACTACTATGAACCATAGCGGCACTAGGGCAATCCACGCTAGGGGCCAAGCTTCCGTTGGTGATGGTGTCAGTCCCATCAGGATGCCACCGATTAACGGTAATAGTAAACGATTTATAGACAAATTAAACTATATAAATAAATTCTCAAGTGGGCGCACCACCTGCTATACGATACAAGGTTGTGTAGTAATGCACTAGACCACTACCCACTGCTATGGCGTAGATCAGAGTTACTAAAACAGCCACCCGACGTTGCCAACGCCAAACTTGCATCAAGCCTGCTGCTAGAAGAATTAAGAAATAGGGGGATACAAATATTAGATAGCGAGCTTTCCATATGGAACTGGAAACATAGGATATCAATAAGATAGATCCGGCAGGTAATAATGCCCACACTTTCATCCACCAGAGTTTTGTTGAGGGGTGCCTGCTCAATAGAGCTATAGCAAGCAAGCCGATTGCCATGGCCGTATATGCCATGTAATAGAGCAAAGGTACAAGATTTGAGGTTAACACATGCTCCACAAGCCACTCCATGATAGACTGCTGATTGAGCTGTTTCATCAAGTCGTTGGCACTGATGCCTGACCCTAGTAAGTGTCTCAATGGCCAGAAAGCTGTCAAGTGGGTGACTTCAGAGACAATTAAGATAATGTTGGGTTTTGGGTATTGTGTTACCCAACCTTTGAGGAATTTAGTGGAAGACTCATTAACTGCTGATACTAAAGGAAGCCAACAACTCCCAATCAGCAGCAGCCTGATCCCAAACGCAAATAATCGGCGCTTTTGATTACGAAACTGCCATGTAATTAATACCAGATCTGGCAGAAACAAGGTCACACTAACCGGAGTAGTCACAAGGGCTAGAAACCTGGCGACAGCCCACCAGTTGATAGCAGCAAACCTAGGATTTTCAAGGGCATGAGCTAGAGCTAAGGTACCCCCCAAACTTAAAAAGGGGATTAGGGTGTACATCCTTACCTCTTGGGCATGGTTGATAAACAGAGGCGAGAGGGTTAGTAACAGGGCGGCAATCAAGCCAACTGGCTTTCCAGCTAAGCGACGACCCAGCACGTAGATTAGGAAGATACTGCCTAGTCCAAAAATCACAGATAGCCCACGCAACCAAACGGTGCTAGTGCTAAACTGCATCCAAATGTAGAGAATCATGAAATAAAAAGGACGTGTGAGATTCTTGGGAGGCAGTGATATCCCACTCTGGGTTTTGTTAATGCTAAATAGTTCGTCGTACCATAAGCTCTCTGTGCCGAGTTGATAGAGGTACAACCCAGTAGCGATTAGTAAAATTAAGCTGATTGGTATCCACTTCTGGAGCCAATTTGCTCTTATTCCAAGTGCTGGTGTATTCAGTTTCATGGTGATGCACAGTTAAGTACAATTAGTTAAGCAAGATTATTTAAGTAAAATTATGGATGGCGTTCGCGTAGCGGCTCTTTTAGAGCATCGCAATCCTAGTACTCTGTGAATTTAGTTGTGAAAATTAGGATAAGGTGTTAGGTGTTAAGTTTTTATATTTAATCCCTAGGGCTATCAGCTCTAATGCTTAATACCAATTAAACGTAATAGTAGAAGATTTTCCCGTTTCTAAGACCAAAACCGAAAATCTTTATCAGATATTTATTTAGATATCTGATCTTTATCAAATATTTATTTTTCCTCAGTGATCAACGGCCTAATTTTTGCCTTGCCTGCTGACGCAGATTCTTAGCATTGGGGTGATTCGGCTGGATTTGAAGTGCCTTTTCCATGGCATTGATTGCTTGATCCAATTGACCAACCTCCCATTTGGCTGCCCCTAGATTACTCCAAGCATCCGCAGAATTAGGATTGAGTTTAATTGCCCGATTATAAGCATCTATCGCCTCATTGTAGCGACCGAGTTTATGTAGCGCTACTCCTCGGTTAATCCAAGCGTCAGCAAAATCAGGCTTGATAGCGATCGCTTTCTCGTATTGAGTTAGGGCTAGAGTTATGGCTGTTGGGGTGTTTTGGGATTCCAGAGCTGCACCTTTGCTCCACAATGCTTCTGGGTAGTCAGGTTTAAGGGCAAGGGCTTGATCGCAGGCAGCCAGTCCTTCTTGAGTACGCCCCAAGGAATTCAGGCTATAACAACGACCCCAATGAGCTTCTGCTAAATTTGAGTCATTTGCGATCGCTTTTTCGTAAGTCATCAGTGCTTGTTGGTACTTTCCTGCTTGCCGCAAGCTATCCCCTTGGTTGTTTAATTCTATTGCAGTTGGTTGTGTTTCCTTTGATTGTGTTTCCGGGTCGGATGGCAATTTTGCCGCTGATTCGGTATCCGATTCAGGAATAGTTTTTTGGACTGAGGTGGTAGTAGTGCTTTCAGGGGTGTTGCTAACTACCGCTGCGGTTGCAGGTTTGGACTCAGAGCTGGTAGTCGATGTTTCCGCAACGGTATCGCTAATCTTGTCAGTAATGTTGTCAGTTTGACTGACAGGTTTGGGAACTAGAAAAGTCTTAGTACCGATCACAGCAATACCGATACCCATCCCTGCTAAGACAGTAATCATCAACCAAGGCTTAGTTAACCATCTTCGGATGATCTCTGATCTGGCCTGGGTTTGTGCTGATGTTGCTGAAACAGAAACAGTCTCTTCCGGAACTGTAGCAGACATAGCTATTGTTGGTGCAGCAGTTAGCCTCTGAACTGCTGCCAACGCTTCTACTGCGGTCGGGTAGCGGTCACGGAAATCATAGCGCACCATACAGTCCAGGATATCCGCTAATTCTGAGTTAACTTGGGTATTAACTTGGATGCGATCGCGCCAGTTAATTTCCCCTGTTTCGGAGTTTTCTTTTAGTAACTTGGGATGAATTCCCGTTAATGCCTGGATACCTACCATACCCACCGCATAGATATCGCTGCTAAAACGGGGATTGCCACCAAACTGTTCTTTGGGGGTGTAGCCATAACTGCCAATAGCAATGGTTTTGGTTTGCCCCGTTTCAGGATCGATAATCTGGGTGCTAGCTTGCTTAACTGCCCCAAAATCAATCATCACAATTCTATTATCCTTGCGGCGGCGGATCAGGTTTGGGGGTTTGATATCACGATGGATCACACGTTGCTCATGGACAAATACTAGGACTTGTAGGATGTCTTGCAACAGAGCAATCACTCGATTTGATTCCCAAGGCTGACTGATTTCTTTGTTGAGCGGTTGTCCATCAATAAATTCTTGGGCCAGATAAAACTCGTGATTTTCCTCAAAATGCGCCAGCAACTGGGGGATCTGATCGTGGGTACCCAGCTGATAGAGCACTTGGGCTTCTCGCTCAAATAGGCGTTTGGAAATTTCCAAACACTCAGGATCCGTCACCTGAGGTTTGAGCTGTTTAATCACACATTGGGGAGTTCCTGGCAAGTGCAAGTCCCGTGCCAGAAACGTTTCACCAAAGCCACCTGCTCCCAGCTTGCTGATAATTTTGTAGCGACCGCCTAAGGGCTTTGCGGAATTTAGCAGTTCATTGTTCATGGTTTAGCTTTGATTATACTCGCTATCCCAGAAGTCGCTACAGGTTTAGAGGGTTCTATAAGCCGGAGTTTAATTTAACTATCAATATTAACCGTAGACACCCAGTCTTTGTATTTCGGTTCCCGATTTTCGGTAATTGCTGCTAGCATTTCCTTTAGCTTTTCGGTTATTGGTCTGTTTTGAGATAAATGATAGTTTTCAATTCGTTTAACTGGGGTGATCTTTGCCGCTGTCCCACTCAGAAATACTTCATCCGCAATAAATAGTTCTGATTTATCCACTGGCCGTTGTATAGTCGGCAAGCCCATGTCTTTAGCAAGGGTCAGAATACTATCCCGAGTAATTCCTTCCAGGATATCCTGGTCGAATCCAGGGGTAATCAGCTGCCCATTTCTGACTATAAAGATATTCATCCCAGAAGCTTCCGAGACTTTCCCTTCAGAATTCATCAAAATGGCTTCATCAAAGCCAGACTCTACTGCTTCAGTTTTCGCCAAGGAAGAGGTAATATAAGCTCCACTAATTTTACCTCTCAAGGGTAAACTTTGGTCTTGTTGTCGATGCCATGAACTAATCCGACAGCTAACTCCCTTAGGAGATAAATAATCTCCTAATTCTAATCCATACACAAAAAAGTCTTTGTCAATCTTATGGAGTCTCGGGGAAATTCCTAAATCTGATGTGTAGACAAAAGGGCGGATATAAAACGATGTAGTTGGTTTATTTTGTTTTATAAAATCAATGATAATAGTCTTGATTTTATCAGCAGGTAAATTGTAGTGTAATAACCGAGCACTATTACTTAGGCGTTGGCAATGGCGGTCTAACCGAAACAGTAAACATTGCTGTGGCTTTTTCGGCTCAGGGATACAGCGTAATCCGCCAAAAGCTCCAGTGCCGTAGTGCAAGGCATGGGTAGCAATGGAGATTTTGGCGTCAGCGAAAGGGACAAACTTGTTCTGAAAGTAAGCAATGGGCAAAAAATCAGGCATAGTTAAAATCAGTGCTTCAAAATTAATTTACCTCAGTTTAACGAGTGGCTGACAGCATGGTCTCAATGGGGTTTAGCCTTGTTGTCACTCCGTAAGGGGCAACTGGCTCCTACCCACGACCTACCCAAAACCCCACACCCGACACCCTATCTAATTTTCACCCTTGTTGTCATCCCCTGAGCATTGGTGGGTATGGTTGACAAAAAATGCTTAATGTGCTAATCAAAACTCAGCACTCACCACTGACCTACTCAGCACTGATCCACGATGTTCCAGTTACAAGGAGTGAAATCTTGGCTGAACCTATTTATATTCAATTGACCTGGGAAGACCCAGAAACCGGGGAGTTAAAGAAACCTGTTCTGAGACCGCCCATTGCTGTTGGTCGAGAAAATGACCATTTGCCAGAACACTTAGCAGGTCAATCTGTGTCTCATCTGGTACTTCTTGACAAGGAAATTTCCCGGTATCACGCCCTGATTACAGTGGCTAATACCCAACTCTATATTACTGACCGCAGCGCCAACGGCACGTTTATTAACGGGCGGAAGATTCGCTCTGGTATTCAACCTTTTTCAAGCAAGGATACCCTGCGGATTGGTCCGTACAAGATTACAGCGACCTTGAAACGGGAAAATGACCTGAACGCCACTGCACAGAACTTTGACCAGACTAGTCTATTAGGAGAGAAAAGTGTCACTAACTCTCTGCCCAATAATAAACCTGTGGTTTGGTTGATTGGCTTAGTGGTACTGTTAATAATGGGAGTCGGCACCTGGGCCGTGGTCAGCGGTCTGCTGGAGGGGTTAAAACCGGGAACGCCAGACCAGGAAAACAATTCCTCCACACATTTAGAACGGTTAGTCGTCAACAGCTAGTTAGCTAAATCTTAACCATGAGATTCTAATGTTATCGAAAATAGAACCTAAATGGAACGTAACCTATGGAATCTCTTCTGAATGTTCGATTTTCCATTAACCCTTTCCCAAGGGTTAGGTTTCAGCGTTTCTTGGGATTGGTTTTGCTAGGTGTACTTACCCTACTGCTCACCCTATTACCAGCCTCTACCTTAGCACAGGAATCTTTGGCAAATGGCACTAAGAAAGCTCCTGTGGTAGTGGATGGTATTGAATTATTTCAAGTCGGCAACGCTGGCAACTTTAGCGCTACTGAGCGAGCCAATCTGATCAATCAGCGCTTAGCAAGGGAGGTGAAATCCCTACAAAAACCTAAGTATGTGGACATTGAATATGTCGGGCAAAACGAGGGGATTCTTCGTACCAAGTTTACCGAGCGCATTCTGGTCACCATTACCAAGGCCGATCAAATTCCTGATACTGATCCTCTTGAGCAAGCCCAGAAATGGGAGAAGCTGATTGAAAGGGCAATCCGGCAGGGCAAACGACAGCGGATGCCAGATTATAGTCGTCAGGCAGTAAGGTTTACAGCCATAGTCCTGGTGTTGTTAATGCTGTTGTACTTGCTGTTACGCTTCTTCAGGCAAGTTGCCTTGCGGAAACTGACCTCCTGGCTAGGCAATCCGGCTTCGCCTTTTTTCCCTTGGCACGACCCAGCCAAATTATTTCTCGGGGCAGCCCTGTTAGGTTTACAGCTTATCCTGTGGACTACAGCGATCTTAACCATTAGTGACCTATTTCCCCAAGTTCGCAGTTGGCGTTATGACCTGTTAAACTTCCTCAAGTCTCCTGTCATTGGTTCCGGAGAAAGCAAATATTCTGCTATCCAAGTGCTGCTGTTGGTGGTATTAACCGTTGTGCTATGGTTTGTGGTTAGTGCCCTCACCAGGCTATTGAGGCGTTACGTCTTGGGCAAAAGTGGCGCTGATTCAGGGGTGCAAGAGGTTATTGCGATCCTGACCCAGTATGTCCTGACATTTTTGGGCATGATTATCATACTGCAAAGTTCTGGGTTGGATTTGAGTTCCCTAACCATTTTTGCCAGTGTCTTAGGGGTGGGAATTGGCTTCGGTGTGCAAAATATTGCTAACAACTTTATCAGTGGCTTAATTATCACCCTAGAGCGACCGATTCAACTGGGGGATTTTATTAAAGTCAACGATTTGGTGGGAACTGTGCAGCGCATTGGTTCCCGCAGTACAGAAATTTGCACCTTGGATAAAGTGACAATAATTGTGCCCAATGCCCGGTTTTTAGAAACTGAGGTGATTAACTGGAGTCACGGTAACCCGATTTCCCGGCTCAAGATTCCTGTAGGAGTGGCTTACGGATCTGATGTGGAGCAGGTCAAGAAGGCACTGTTGGCAGCTGCGAAGAGTCACCCGGAAGTGTTACTGAGGCCCTATCCCCAAGTTTGGTTTCAGGAATTTGGTGAGAGTTCCCTCAACTTTGAGCTGTTGGTCTGGACTGGAGACCCCAAGCGGCAGCCTAAAATCAAGAGTGACCTCAACTACCGGATTGAGAAAAGTCTGCGTCGCCATGATATCCATATACCATTTCCTCAACGGGACCTCCATGTGCGATCGCCTCAGTTAGAAAAATTGCTCACGGCTTGGCTGGGGGAGCGTCAGCCAAAACCGCCAGAAAACCAACTCTATATTCCTAATGGGTATCAGTCTGAGCGGCCCACCCAAGATGCTTTAGTTTCAGGTTTCCTAGAGCCGATGGATGAGGTAGATCTAGACTCTTACCCTACGGCTCCTTTGCAAGAGGATATGGTAACACTAGACATTGAAACCTTGGTCGAAGAAATGCGTCAACCAGAAGCGTTGGATATTAAAGACCGTCGCTATCGTCTCAATAGCTATGGATGCTGTTTTGTTGGGTCAGAAGCCGTAGATTGGTTGGTAAAACGGTGTAATTCTACTCGGGAAGATGCAGTGGCTATTGGACAGATACTGATTAATCGAGGTATTATTCATCATGTCGCAGATGATCATCCTTTCCGGGATGATTATTTGTTTTACCGTTTTTATTTAGATGAGAAATGAACTACCCCACCCTTTAGAGGGACGGGGTTTCAGCAGACCCGTCTGATGAGCGTGATTTTTGTAGACGAAAAAAATTACAGCGGAACAGGGAACAGGTAATAGGGAAAAGGTAAAAAATACTGTGTACCTGATACTTATTAAAAATGCTGTAAAAGTATTGCTAAGCAACACTTTTAGCCATTATTTTTTCAAAAAAATCATACTAATTACGGAATAACAGCTTAGAGAATTCCGATTTTGATTTTGTTTCCCGAAAGTGACAGAAGAGTGATAGTAGAGTGCCTTAATAACGCAGCTTACTGGTATAGTTATGGCGTAAGTCCTGTTAGTGACAAGCTCCATCCCCTTGTGGATAGGGCTGTTGACTGTTCAATATAAAAAGAGTATAAAACTCATAGCTAAAGGCAAAAATGGAGCAAATACACTCAGAAATTGACGCAATTCGCCAGAGCATTGCCGCACTGCGTGCTGAACGTGATACCCTAACCCGCCAGGAAATTATCTTAGAAGACCAGTCTCCAGAAGCGATCGCTCAAGCCTATCGTCGTCAAGCCAGTGAAAACGCCCAACGGTCGGTAGAGATACTAGGAATCGATAATGCGATCGCAGCCTTAGAAGCCCAGTTGCAACAAAAACAGCAGCAGCTACAGCCAGCACTTACTATCAGTGAACCCCTAACCCTAGAAAACCAAATAGAACAAGCCACACAACAAGCTTATGACCACGCTGAACGGATTAATGAACTGGCAGCGGAACTAGCAGAAGAACTCAAAGCCCTAAAAGCGATCGCTCATGACCTGAGTCCCATTTATTGGAAGTTGTATCATCGACCCTTTGTTACTGGATTCAGAAGTACCTCAGTTCCCTATCTTCGTTCCGATCACGATGTTTTAAGGATTACCAAACTAGTCATTTAAGTTAGTAATTAAAACGGATAACCTAAGATTAGTTTATCCGTTTATCCGTTTTTCAACATCCAGGTTTATTTTATCTTGTCTCATTAACCACCACTAACTTTTGCTTTGTAGCCCAGTTTAATCATAATTTGCACTAGTTTATCAGTATGATTACCTTGAATTTCAATAGTATTATCTTTAACGGTACCACCACTACCACATTGGCCTTTGAGCTGTTTAAGTAACTTGGTTAAGGTTTCTGGTGATGATTGAAATCCACTAATTACTGTAACGGTTTTTCCTTTACGTCCTTTCCGTGATGCCTGTACCCGCAAATCTTGCTGATTTGGCGGAAGTTCCTGAATCCCTCGTTCAACTGCAGCGTCATTGCTAGTGCCAAATTCCTGGTAGGCAATTCGATTGCCAGAGGTTTTGGAGTCAGAAGCATTGCGTTTTGATTTTGATGAAGCCATTGCTTGAATTTAGGTATCAATCTATTTACAAATCAGGTTAATATATTATCAAATTTTTGGGTTAAGGGAATCGGTAATCGGTAATCATAAACTACCAATTACCAATTACCCATTACCCATTACCCATTACCCATTACCCTATCCCGGAAAGGAACGGTTCTGGATGTCCCTGTTCAGGAATACAATCGATTTCGATTTGGAATGTCCCTTCAAATCCAGTGTCTTGCACTTGAAATTCCCAGGCACCATCCACTTCTTTCATCTTATCAGCGGGATTGACGGTAAAATCTGGCTGAGCAAATTTTTCATCGGTATGGAGGTAGAGTTCTATGGGTGTCTTGGCAATCAGAACCCGGATATAGTATTGTTTGCGGAAGATGACATTGTCAGAGAAACCAAGACCTAACAAATCCCGTTCACCGACGTAAAAGTCCAGCCGTAAGACCATGTCTTTCTCTTGTGCTGGGATACTCTCATCCTCTAGAATTGATATGGTATTCAGGTAGCCTTCCCAGATCAGATTTTTGCCATCAGCCCAAGTAAATGCTGGCTTTTCGTCGGTCAAATCCTCTTTTATAAACGGACCATAGCAGTTTTCCGCAGCATCACTCTGGTGGAACAGTTCAAAATCCACTAGACGGGGTTTAATGGATACTCCCAGAAAGAACTCACTTTTGCCAAACCAATCCTTACCCCGAGTGATTTGGGCGTTGACAAAACGTAAACGCGATCGCACATTCCCAAATAAAAAGCGCGTTGCTACTTCAAATGCTTCCCGGGAAGTAATCACGGAGTCGAAACCACCGTGGGATTTGTGGATAAAGGTACGGGGTGCCCCAGGAATTTGGGCAGAGAATTGCTTAACTAAGCCATCACTACGGTTATAGTTAGAACCAAACTCATATCTCGGGGAGAAAACGCGGTTGAGAAAGGAGGCTTGTCGCAAATTGTAAGACTTATAGTTGGTGCCAACAATAGTTAAAAGTCGTTCTAAGGGAAAGTGTTTCTCAAAATTTTGGAACGAATAGGGGTTGTTGAGCTTAGTTTGATTTTTTAGATTAAAGCGCTCTAATTCTTCTTGAGCACCTAGTTCTCCCCCAAACCCCAGCCAATCTTCTAAGATTTGGAAGGTAATGCCTTGGTGAGGAGTGCCCAAAGTGATAATTTTATTGATGTAGTCTTCGGCCTTAAGACCAAGGCTGGGATAGGTGACTTGAACTGCTTCACGAGCGATTAACCCACCCATAGAATGGGCGATGATGTTAACCTTAGGTTTAATACCTGCTTGATTTGCGGTTAGTTCACGAATTAAGTAGATCAGACGCACCAATGCATTACCATAGGTGTCAAATTTACGCTCTTTTAGGTCATAGTAGCGAAATACCCAAATGGAGCGCCAAGGCTCTTTGATAGACTCCAAAAAGTATTGTGACATCTCGGGGTTTATGACTACTTTATCCCCTGAAAAAAATCTTTTTTGTTCAGTTTTGTCTGGATAGTTTAAAGTATAGGTTTCTTCTTTGAGGCGCTTAAATTTATCGAAAATACCATTATCCTTTAACCACTGAAGTGATGATGGCAGGGGTTTGCCATCCTGGAGCATTTTCTGCAAAGAGTTTAGTTTCCGAGGCAGGGTTGGTTCATCTTCAATCTCCCGACTACTAAAGGTCACGACGTTAGTGGCATCCTGGTATTGCCAGTCTGACTTGAGAAAACTCAGGATTAATCCTTCATAAATCTGATTTGTTCCCTTTTTGTGTTCATAGACGGTGCCTTGGTTAAAGCCCTGATAGGTTAAGCGCTGTTCCTCTTCAATATTGAGACCGCCAAACCCACGAATTAGGATAATTGGTAAATGAGTACGGGTAGGTACAGACATTGTCATCTCCTATTGTATCTGGAATGTTAATTCATCGATCTTAGCTGCTGATTTATCTATAGACCATCAGTGTTTTTCGTCAATTAAAAATTAATAATTTAAAATCACCTCAGTTCGACATAACCAACTATCCTCTAATTCAGGAGCTTCGAGTCAGGAGCTTCGAGTCAGACTAATTAATTTTTAAGTAAGTTTGAGGATAAATTGGTTTATGTATCCACTGCTTAGCCTTTCAATCAACAGGTAGGACAAAGTCAATCATTTCCTGATGGACATTAAAATAGAGTGATTTTTTTTGATCATAAACTACTTGTGATAATAGTTGTGATTACATTAGCATCGCTCAAGAATAAATTTTTACACTAGCTGTTGTAGCTATCAAACAACTGAAAAAAATCTTGATTGTGCTATTTATATTTTGCTTGTCTGTGTTTTATGGTGATCATGCCTATGCCCACGCTCGCCATTCCAGGTTGTCACCCCGTGAGGCGCTACCCGCAATGGCATTGGCAAGAGGCATGGATGCTAAAGTTGACTACAAAAACTTAGGTGCGCTTTCCGCATTAATAATTAAATTCGCCACGAGTCGCACCTGATGTTGTTTGCGGCAGGTCATGGCTGGGTCAGGGTCGTAATTAAAGGTGAAACGGACTCGATGCATAAGTTTACTGCCATTGGCTTTGGCAGATTTTCGGTCAATCAACCAGCCCAAAACCACTCGCGCTTTACATCAAGATACTGAATAATATCCAATTTAAATGCGCAACAGCTAATGACAATGCCGTAGATGATAGAATTAAATAAATGAAAATGAGGATGAAAAACATCCAAAATGGCAAAAGACGTTTTCCATCAACAGGTTAAAAATGCTTTGATCAAAGACGGATGGAATATCACTCATGATCCTCTCACGATTCGGATTGGCGAGGCAGTAAAATTACAAATTGATTTAGCGGCAGAAATCGCAATCGCAGCTGAACGAGATTCCGAATAGGTGCGCTTTCCAATGGGCGAGTAAATCGCCCTTGGGTCGCACCTCAAAAATTGCTGTAGAAATCAAAAGCTTTATTGGCGACTCAGATATCAGCACATTTCATACGGCGTTAGGGCAATATCTTAATTATTGTCAGGCTCTTGAAGAACTTGAAGCAGAGCGAATTGTTTATTTGGCTATTCCTTATGAAACTTATCAAGATTTTTTTAAGCTTTCTTTCATCCAACGCGCTCTGACACGTTACCAAGTCAAGTTGATGATTTACGATCCAAAATTAGAGGAGATTAAGCAATGGATAAAATAGAGCAATATCGGCAATTTGTAAAGCATATTTTAACTGAACACTCCCAAATAGCAACCCCTACTGATAGGGATACGGTCAAAGCCGAGCTAATATTTGATAGGGAACACGACCATTATCAATTGGCTTATGTGGGTTGGCAAGGAGATAAGCGGGTATTTGGTCCTGTGATGCACTTTGATATTATTGATGGCAAAATCTGGATTCAATATAACGGGACTGAAGACTCGGTTGCTGAGAGGTTGGTGGAAATGGGTGTGCCCACTTCTGATATCGTTTTAGGTTTTCATTCCGCTTTTAAGCGCCAATTTACCCGTTATGCAGTTGGTTAAAACTTTGATACCCTATTTAGCGGTTTGCGACTTTATTACGTGCAAGGGCTGCTCCTGGTTGACTGACAAAACTTTACAGACAGCGATCGCCTGATTGACAGACCAAACTGCTAAAACCATTGATTTTACCTAGGGAGCGGTTGAGGGGTAGCGAAACTCAACAAAACCCTGGCCAGAGTTTGGTTTCACTATGTTCAACCTAACCTAGGAAGCAAAATTTGTCAGTCAACCAGGTTCTATGGTGATTAGTGCTATGCTGATTAGGCCATCCCAGGTTATCAAGCAGGGTAAGCTGATCTAACTTCGTATTACAAACTACAGATAAAAGTTTTTTTATAGTGTTTTTTACCTAAAATCTGCTGAGTTAATGTCAATAAGTGCCCTACATTATCAATAATCCCCAAATGATTGAGAATGTGATTTGAGAAATCTGAAAAATGCTAATGGCAATCACAACAGTTTATTCTTTCTTGCTCAAAATACGTTGGAAGTTCAGGGATTGAGTAGAACAAATGTACTGAGTTTGAACTCAACTTTTTCCAATTTTAAGAAAAATTGGTTTAATTAGATTTTTTTAAGTTACAATTTATACCAAATTACATCAGCTTACCCTAGTTACTATATTGATGCAGGAGGTCTAATAGTTGACTATAGAAACCGGTAGAGTTTAAAATCAGAAAACGCTATTTTAATCGTAACTCTAGCTTCTCATGCCACTCTACCCTTTTTGACTCAAAACCTTCCAGCACCAAGAGTGCTCCGGCAGAAACTTGAAGATATCGATAGACCTTGGATTGTCGGTAGCGATTCGGGCTTTGCCAACCCTAGGCGAACACCAACGAATCCTAGTCCGAATGTGGGCATAAGCTGAGGTTTTAAAGATGCGCTTCTTGTAGGCTTTCTAGTACTTCTGTCAAGCAGTCAGGGTTTTATCTCATTTGATACCTATCTTTATTTTATAGACAATGTTGCTTCTCATAAAACGTGAGTTCGATCAAACCATTAATTTTGGGCTGCTCAACGAAATAATGGGCTTTTCGCTCCCACTCACGTTAATCAAACTCTATAAGGTGAAGGCTTAAAAGTTATTGCTAAAACTTGAATAGGAATATCCAATGAATATAATTTTTGAGATAATACAGCAAATACAAACTTAAATTGTGGATACCATCAAGATAAATGATTTAGTAAAGGTAATATGATCAAGAAATATAGTCAGCTTGCGGACTTAGAAGCTCTTACTTTAAATGTTCATGATCAAACTGTCCGGGCTTATGTGGAAGAATCTATTGCTTCTTATTCTGTAGGAGCTTATCGATCTGCCATTGTGTCTATTTGGACTGCTGTGGTTTATGACCTCTACCAAAAGGTGCGATACCTGGATGAACAGTATGGTGACCCAGCAGCAAAAAAGTGCATGAAAGAGATTAATAAAATTCGTGGATATACCGACAAGAAGCAGGTTAGTGCTTGGGAAAGAAAAATTTTAGAAGAGGGCTATAAAGAAATTAAAATGTTTACCCCAACTGAGTATGAGCATCTTGAGAGGATTCAGCAAGATCGACACCGCTGCGCTCATCCTGTATTAGATAGTGATGGTTTTCTATTTCAGCCATCACCTGAATTGACTCGTTCACACATTAGGACGGCAGTGGATGTTTTATTCAGTCAACCTCCTATTATTGGTAAGGCAGCTATACATGCATTAGAGCGTGATGTTGAAACTAGTGGTTATTTCCCAAATAAGTTAGAAGATGTAAGTAAAGCCTTAAAAAATCGACATATATTATCCACATCAAACAAGTATCGAGTAAACCTCTTTAAATTTTGTTTAAAAAAAATTTTATATCTTGAGCCCAATAACCCAGAATTTATTAATAGATATATTTTAGTATTTAATCTACTAATTAATGAAAATCGAGGCGATTTTGAGTCAATTGATAAGAAGGCAATAGCATCCATTTTTGAGAAGGCGAAAGAAGAGAGGTATAAGTTTATAGTAGAACTATTTAATATAGCAGAAAGTTTATGGAATGATTCTCCAGACTATTTTAAAGGAAAATTCAAAAATTTTATTAAAGAAAGTGCAACAAATGAGGAAAAAATTCGTGTATTACATATCTTACCTGAATTAGAAGAGGAGTTATCAAAAGATTTAGAATCATTGTCTGTTGATAAAGAACAGTATAAGCACTTGATCAGCTTAATAGTTGGTTTAAACACTGATAGAATAAAAAGAATAGAAAAATTTATTAAAAAAATCATAAAACATAATATAAATTTATATTGCCAATCAACTAGCTATCATCAAGGGAGAATTAATGCTGTATTAATTGAGCGAATAATAGATTTCCTTAAAGAGGAGGATATTAACGATTTACTAGAAGGAGCAGTGATCCAACAAGAAGATAATCAATATGATCAATTAATTGACACCACTGACACACTGATTTATGTATTTGATCAAACAATTGCTAATTTCCCTAAAACTATAAAATCCTGGAAGAACTTTATTGAAAAAAAACGAGATAGACATTGGAACAACATAGAAAAACTTGAAGAAAAAATTGCTAATTACGATTCCTCACTTTTTGACAAAATCTGACTAATAATTGGGTTATTTTATAAGGCTTATAGCGTTTACACAATAATTATCAAAATTGGAAAGAGCTGTTCTGAAGCAGTTAAGGAAGGTGGTGGGGTTCAGGGTAAGCGCCAGAAAAAATGTCCATAATGTGCATTGATTAGATATCGGTTGATCATGGCTAGAAATCCCTATAATCTCCTAGAACTTTATTCCCAAGAGGGTTAAGTTGTTGAGAATGACGCGGTTTTTTTATCAATAAATATAGGCTTATTGATTCTGGTGCTTACCGTGGCCTGTCAAGACGCATATAACGGGATTGGGAGTATATCTGAAACTGAAAATCTGGCAACATTAGTCAAAACTGACTGTGCTGTGATGTATACAAAGGGCTGACCCTTACCGCTCTGTGTATCACCTTGGAACAGTCTTGTGCCAGCAGCTAAAATTGAAAAAGCGAAGTTGACACTCACCCATAACTGCCTGTACCGGTGCCACCAAAGGAAGTTTCCCCCATCAGCAACTTCATCAAGACAATGGTAAAAAATGTATAGCGGTTTCTAGCCTAATGAGGTACACAAGATTTTTTATCTCTTGCCTCTTGCCTCTTGCCTCTTGCCTCTTCTTTGTTCCGGTGATCCGCTGTTCCCTATTCCCTGGGCATAGCGCCATAACAAACAACCTTGGCCTTTTGGCCTTTTGGCCACGCTTGCGCGATTAGCCCTTTAGGCCACGCTACGCGAACAACCAACCTAAAAACTAAAAAATAGTTCCCATGTCAGACCAACCCCTTACCCGTCAGGAACTCTACGATCGCATCCGCGAAATAGGTAAAGAAGAATTCGTCCTCGAAGAAATGATTCGCTACGGATTTTGGCCAGCAGAAGGTGAGATGCCAGAAGATCCAGCTGATGAAATTCGACGGCGGGGAGAACTCCAGCGAGAACTAGCCCAACTGCGCCAAGAAAGTCAGAAACTACAAAACGAACAAGCAGTCCGTAAGCGGTTGTTAAAAGAACGGTTAGCCCAGTCTAGGCTTAAGCGTCAGGAAACCAAAGAAAGACGGGAACAACAACGGCTCGAACGTGCCCAAGCGTGGACTATACGCCAGCAAAAGGAAATACTCTATCTCGGTGAGGAAGTATCCCCAGGTCTAAACCATACCGAAAGCGATCGCATTCGATTAGAAACCTATAAATTACCCCTGCTTAGCACAGCCCAAGACATTGCTAAAGCCATGGGGATTACCCTAGGACAGCTAAGGTTTCTCGCATTTAATCGCAAAACCGCCACCATATCTCACTACATTCGTTTCAAGATTCCCAAAAAAACCGGTGGAGAGCGATTAATTTCCGCACCCAAACCAAAACTAAAACAAGCACAACACTGGATTCTCAGCAACATACTAGAAAAACTAGAACTAGACAATGCAGCTCACGGCTTTCGACGCGATCGCTCCATAGTAACCAACGCCCAGCCTCATGTTGGTGCTGATGTGATTATCAACATTGACCTAAAAAATTTCTTCCCATCCATTTCCTACCCACGAGTCAAAGGACTTTTCCGGTCATTCGGTTATTCAGAAGCAGTAGCAACAGTATTTGGATTACTCTGTACAGAAGCCGACATCCAAGAAGTCGAACTAGATAGCAAAACCTACTACGTAGCCACAAGCGATCGCCACCTCCCCCAAGGGTCCCCTGCTTCACCAGCCATTACCAACATATTGTGCCGTCGTTTAGACCACCGACTAACCAAACTAGCCACAGACTTAGGCTTTATTTACACCCGCTATGCCGATGATCTCACCTTCTCCGGCTCCGGTGAGAGCCTCCGCTTTATCGGTAAACTCTTAAAACGCACCAGCTCCGTAGTAGCTCACGAAGGGTTTACTATCAATCAACAAAAGACCCGAATCCTAAGGAAATCCCAGCAGCAAGAAGTAACAGGAATTGTAGTTAACGACCATCTCAATATTTCCAGAAAACAATTAAAACGCTTCCGTGCTACCCTTTATCAAATCGAAAAAGACGGTCCAGACAGCAAACACTGGGGAAACTCCAGTAATGTAATGGCAGCCATTCAAGGCTACGTCAACTTCATCGCCATGGTCAATCCCGAAAAAGCAGCCCCGTTTCAAGCACAAATCCAACGCATCAAAGACAAATGGTTATAAAAATTCCCATTAGGTCTCAGCTTACCTTATTTTTGAATTAAGAATTAAGAATTAAGAATTAAGAATTAAGAATTCTACATTCTGCATTCTGCATTATTAATTCTGCATTCTGACCGACAACCTTGGCCAAAAGGCCACGGTACCCGAACAACTTACCGCTTACCTTGTAAATTTATTACCTCCTTATGTACACTCATCCCAATCTGAATAGACTGATTAAGTAAGCGACCATATTCACCAGTTTCGTCACTCAGTTCAAAAGCCATCAAAGTAGTCAAATTATCATCAAGATTGCTCAAAAATACCTGGCGACTGTCAATTAAATTATTATGACTTCTGATTAAATTTTCCACTTGTAAAGCATTCACTAAACTTTGTTTAGTAATAGCTAGAGATTCAATAACTTTTCTCCGGCTTTCAGATTGTTTAGACTCAGTACCTGAACCCTCAATTGCCTCTATTCGTTCAGCTAACTCAATCGCTTTAATCACACCATTATAGTTATCAACCTGATCCATTAACCTAACCAAAGACTTAATTCGCTTTCCTTGTTTATAAAGATATACATTACCAATCACTATCCCTGACACAAACAATCCCACCAGTATAGTAAATAGCCCAGTTATCCCAGCCTGGTCTTCAGGCAAATTGCCTGAATTTTTCATAAAAATCAGGATTGGAGGCAAAAAGAAAATTAAACTCAGACCCAATATAAATATCTCAGTTAACAGAACCGATAACATATGCTTAGGCTTCTTAAAGATAAACCCCCGACAAAAATCAATAGCCACAAGCTTAGCAAAATTAAGATCTACCAGGTTTCTGATATCCTCTGACGTAATCTGTAAATTGCCTAAATTTGATGACATATCATCTCGCTCCTGTTACACCATTTTCTGATATCTTGCACCAATTCCCATCACCCACCAGTAGTTAAAACCACACCGCGAATAAATCAACGCCTCTTACTCCCACCCAAGCAATCCCATCCGTTATCGATAGAATAAATAGCGCTGCGGGCAGCGCTATACCTGCCACAAGTGTGGCTTCAAAACAGCAAATCAATAGTAAGCCTTAACCCCAACCCAGGATTTTACCAATTAACTTCAACAGTTGCATATAAAAATTACTCTCTAACTCACGAAATAGGGCAAAAGGTTCCCCAGGAGTTCCGAAAAATGGTCTGAGGGTCCATCCCAATTGGCTACCAACAAATGCATAAAGCACTAACCAAGGTTTAAGAATCCTAGTGGGATATTTGTTTTCTTCAGCTTCTTGCTCAGTGATAAATCCCATGCATTGGTAAAACACATTGACTCCAATTAAGCCAGTGATCCCAAAGATGACTATATTTAAGAGCAGAAAAAAATGATAATCATTAATTGATAGACGAAAAAAGAGAGTGATAGGAGCAAAGCCAAATAGCATCACACTAATCACAGATGTCGCCGCCAAAAGCAAAGCTAGGTACTGCCCAAAACTACGTTTAGAGCCTGAGCTAATCTCATAAAAATATAAAGTCGGTAAACAAATTAACAACGTTAAGAGGTATAGCGCCGGGAGTTTGATAGCTGAAGAGATAATCTGGAGGGGGCTACTAAAGGAGCCGATAATTGCACCATAAATTCCAAAAAAGGCCGAGCTGGCAATTAATAAAGAGATAATCTTGATATCAATCCTAATTCCTTTGTCAACCTCTTTCAGGAATCTTTTGCGATCGCGCAAAAACTCCATCACTATAGTAAAGTGGTTCATGACCTACTCCTAATTAAAATTTAAAGCTACAAGATACAGCCACCTCACACATTCAGCCACCTAGGATAAAATCTAGTAATATAGCACTAATCTTTACTAGAACTAGTGCTTACCACAATAATCGATGGATTTACCATTTCCCATGCCAAATTGCCATTGGCAACTAGCTCACTGTTATATACTTACTTCAAGGGATTTGATATCCTGTACGCCAAATAAATTCCTAATTATCATGGGATGATCCCATGGCAATCATTAGATTCAGGTCATAAACAACTGATTTTGATAACTCAAAGGATCAGCAAATGATTTCCGTTACAATCCTCACTTGCTCCCATACAACAACCCATAACGAATCAACAAATCAATAGTAAGCCTTAAACCCAACCCAAGATTTTACCAATTAACTCCAATACATGCATATAAAAATTACTCTCTAAGTCGCGAAATACGGCAAAAGGTTGCCCAGGATCTCCGAAAAATGGTCTGAGAGTCCATCCCAATTGGCTACCAACAAATCCATACAGCACTAACCAAGCTTTAAGAAGCCTAGTGCGATATTTTTTGTTTTCAGCTTCTTGCTCAGTGATAAATCGCATACATTGGTAAAATACATTGATACCAATTAACCCAGTGATGCCAAGTATGACTAGATTTAAGAGCTGAAAAAATTGATAATCATGAATTGAAAGACGGAAAAAGAAAGTGATAGGAGCAAAGCCAAATAGCATCACACTAATCACAGATGTCGCCGCCAAAAGCAAAACTAGGTACTGCCCAAAACTACGTTTACAACCTAAGCTAATCTCATACAAATATAAAGTTGGTAAACAAATTAACAACGTTAAAAGGTATAGAGCCGGGAGTTTGATAGCTGAAGAGATAATCTGGACGGGGCCGCTAAACGAGCCGATAATTGAACCATAAATCCCAAAAAATCCTGAGCTAGCAATTAATAAAGAGATAATCTTGATATCAATCTTAATCCCTTGGTCAACCTCCTTCAGGAATCTTTGGCGATCGCCCAAAAACTCCATCACTATACTAAAGTGGTTCATGACCTACTCCTAATTAAAATTTAAAGCTACAAAATACACTTAGCTATAGGAGCATGTCACTTATGCAAAAAATTTGGACTAAAACTATAGCCCCCTCATGGGTTTGAACTGGCTGTGATAGTACCTATAGCAATCCTACTCAATCATTTTTTCCATCAGCAAAATCTGAAATTATTGCTGGGTAAGGGTTATAGCGATTCGGTGCAGCCGACGCGATGAAGCGTTTCGGCGAAGCCGCGCCAAAGGCGCAGCAAAGCTGATCGGATTGCTATAGTTACTATGGTCTACAATTTTGACCTGGTCTGTTCACTTGGTTCCAGACAACAACCCATAACGAATCAACCCCCGGCGATACCCTCGACTCATCAACCCCATCGACAGTGCCGCTTCCAGAATTTTCCAATTACTTTTAAGCAACCCAAAAATCGCTTTCGGCTCAAAAGCAGAATCAATCACAATATCCCAAAACGGTTCAACCGCATCTGACCAATCCGCCGTGCGAATAGTTTGGAAATTCAAATTGCCAGCAATTTCCTCATACTCCTGCAAAGAAATCACATAAGGCAAACAATAAACCCGATAAATCTCAGCCAAATGCTGCTGTTCATCTGTTGTCAATTGTCCCGTCGCCAACGTTATCGGACGATGACACCAAGTTGCCATTAAAAACCTTCCCCCAGGTTTAAGCACCCGATAACATTCCTGAAGAAACTGTTGCTTGTCCGGCATATGTTCTCCACTCTCCATCGACCAGACAAAATCAAAGGTTTCATCAGCAAAAGGCATATCCAAAGCATTAGCAACCTGAAACTGAACCCGTGTCGCCAACCCAGCCTCTTGCGCTCGTTGAGTTCCTCGTGATGCTTGAACTGGACTTAAGGTAATTCCAGTAACATTTGCTTCAAACTGTTGCGCTAAATAAAGTGAACTCCCACCAATCCCACAACCGACATCCAGAATAGTACTAGCTTGCTCCACTTCAGCCCAACAGAGCAATTCGTCAATCAAGTCAATTTGTGCTTGATGTCGGTTTTTCTTCTCAGTGCCCGCCCAGCCATAATAGCCATGGTGCATATGTTCACCCCAAACGGCTTCCCACAAGCCAGAAGAGGCATCATAAAATTCCTGAATCTGTTTTTCAAGACTCAATTTTTCAAGACTCAATGTCATATTATGTCCAGTAGCATCGTTCCGTATCACCAACTATAGCGGTTATGACTTCCATAAACCATACCCAATTCGACGGGCGCACGGGGTGAGCCGCTACTAAGGGAAAAGGGTCTTGACAGATGGCAAATCACAAATAAACAATGACAAAGACAAATTACAAAGACACATAACAAATGAGACATGACTATTCCCCGAACCATTTGCCTTGGATTCCTTTCCGTAATTGCCATCGGAACTGTTTTGCTAATGATGCCATTTGCTGCTAGTGATGGCACATGGACTAACCCCATGGTGGCACTATTCACCTCAACCTCTGCTGTTTGTGTTACTGGTCTAGTGGTTGTCGATACTGGCTCCTATTTTTCATTTTGGGGACAGTTGATTGTGCTTGCCCTATTCCAAATTGGCGGTTTGGGCTATATGACCACCACCACATTTCTGATTTTACTACTGGGGCGCAAGTTCAAATTGAAGCAGAAAATCGCCATTCAACAAGCCTTAGATAGACAAGGTTTACAAGACAGTGCAGCATTAATTCGTTCGATCATTGCCACAGCAATAATTTTTGAAATCACAGGCATTTTTCTACTTTTACTAGTGTTTGTTCCCGATTATGGATTATACCAGGGACTCTGGTTAGCTATTTTTCATAGCATCAGTGCTTGGAATAATGCTGGATTTAGTCTGTTCCCAGACAGTTTAACAAGTTATCAGTCATCTCTTCTCCTCAATCTAGTGATCACAACTCTAATTATCTGCGGTGGCATTGGTCAACAGGTAATTTTTGAGTTTTATCTTTGGTTGCGCGATCGCATTCTAAGACGACGTCAGTATTTGGAATTTTCTCTAAATTTTAAAGTAGTCACTAGCACCACTATATTTTTGTTAATAGTGGGAACAATTGCATTTTTGTTCATCGAGTTTAATAATTCTAAAACTCTAGGAGCTTCAACATTATCAGACAAATTTATCCAAGCGTGGTTTCAATCAGTGACCACCAGAACTGCAGGGTTTAACACCATTGATCTTGGTAAAATGACCACAGCCGGGTTATTTATTACCATTACCATGATGTTTTTTGGAGCCAGCCCAGGGGGAACAGGTGGTGGCATCAAGACTACAACAGTAAGAGTTTTAGTTAGTTCTACTAAAGCAATTTTACAAGGAAAAGAAGACGTTTATCTATATAAGCGTCAGGTACCAACTGAACTAATTTTAAAAGCCATTGGAGTCTTAGTAGGATCATTCGCTACAGTAATTTTATCAACACTTTTAATTTCCCTAGCTGAGCCAACCCTTGATTTTATTAATATTTTATTTGAAGTTGTCTCAGCCTTTGCTACTGTCGGTCTTTCCACAGGCATTACCCAAGACGTTTCTACCTGGGCAAAGCTAGTTTTAATTGGAACAATGTACATTGGCCGGGTTGGAGTTTTGTTGCTCATGGCATCCCTACTAGGAGAACCCCGTCCCAGTTCAGTTAACTATCCAGAAGAAAACTTACTTGTGGGATAATCAAATGGAAAAGGTATGCTGGCTTGGTAATGGCTAATTGCCAATGTCAATTAACACTTAAAAAGAAACAAGTAATAAGTAAAAACTTACTAGATCAGTTATCACAGGAGGCCGAAGTGAATCTATCATTTTTAACATTCTTGCGTAACCTACCCAAAGAGAATAAACAGTTTGCCGTTATTGGATTAGGGCGTTTTGGTCGAGCTGTCTGTTCCACACTATACCAACTTGGCTATGAGGTTCTGGGTACTGATATTGATGAAAAACTCGTTTCGCAAGTGTTAACCGATAAAATAGCTTCCCATGCTGTGCAGCTCGATTCAAAAGAACCATTAGCATTGAAAGAAGCCGGTATTTTTGAATTTGACACAGTAATTATTGCCATCGGTAACTATTTACAAGAAAGCATTATTACTACCCTCAACTTAAAAGAAGCAGGAGTTTCTTACGTCATTGCCAAAGCTTCCTCAGAAGTTCATGGTAAGCTCTTAAAACGGGTAGGAGCCGATCATGTAGTTTTTCCTGAGAATGATGCAGGTTGTGCTTTAGCACGCTCCCTCACCAAACCATCTATTTTGGAATGGTTTGACCTAGACTCTAAGCACAGTATTGTTGAGGTCATAGTGCCAGAAAAATTTGATGGCAAAACCATTATGGAACTGGAATTGCGCAACCGCTATGGCTTGACTGTCCTGGCTATCAAGGGAGATGCTGAATTTGAGATTAACCCTGACCCTAATGAACCGCTGTACAAAGATATGGTTATGGTTATCATTGGCTCCAACGCCGATATTGACCGCTTACCGATCTAAAGCTTAGGAATTCCTCTTTCTGGTTCAGACTTTTCCGGTTCCATCTCTTCGGTGTCAGTGGACTCTAACTTAGGAGTTTCTTGGGATTCTACCTCCAGAGTTTCAGGAGACTTCATCTGTGGAATTCCAGGAGAGTCTACCTCAGGAGTTTCTTGAGTATCAACCAAAGAAGCTTCTGGTTCTAGTTGCATGATGTACTCATCAACCTCCGTTACCTTCTCCTCATTACCAGCAAAAGCGAATAACTCTCTAGCTTTGACCAAAGAAGAGAGAGCTTCCTCTCGCTGTTGAGACTTTTCTAAGACTACACCCAAGTTGTAATGACCTTCTGCTAATGCCGGAGACAGGCTAAGAGCTTGCTGATATTCAGCCATGGCTTCCTCATACTGTTCTTGCTGTTGTAGAGCAACACCAAGGTTGTAGTGGGTCAAGGCGTGGTAAGGATCCAGTTGCACAGCTAATTTGAGTGTGGTTACTGCTTCGGCGTACTCACCATTCGCTGTCAGTGCTGCCCCTAGCTGTCGGTAAGCATCCACATTTTCCGGTTCCAGTTCCGTCACCAAGCGAAACCGAGTAATCGCTTCCGCCAACTCCCCTTTCTCAAACAAAATTACCGCTAATTGATACTGAGCCGGAGCCAAGTTCGGGTCAACCTTAACTGCTTCCCTAAAGGATTCCTCCGCCGCTGACTTTTCCCCTTGCTCCACCAGTAATAGTCCCAACTGGTAGTGTGCTTTCTCCAATTTAGGTTGAGTGCGAACTGCTTGTCTGAGTGCAGTAGTTGCTGGTCCAATCTGGTCTTGATCGACTAATATCAGTCCCATGTTATAGTAAGCTTTACCATAATCTGGGTCTAGGCGAATGGTGGCTTGGTAGTGTTCGATCGCCTCTTCTTGATCACCCTGAGATTCCAGGGCTAACCCTAAGTTATAATAAATATTGGCTGATTCAGGATTGAAAGACAACGCCTGTCGATAAGCAGCGATCGCACTATCGGGTGCCCCTTCCTTGTAAAAAGCAATGCCTAAGTTGTAATAAGCTTGTGACAAGGTTGGGTCAAGGGCAATAGCAATTTGGTATTGTTCCAATGCCAGCTGGTTCTTACCCTGCTGCAAATACGTATTCGCCAACAAATAACGTCCCATGGCCATATAGGGGTCGAACTCAAGGGCTTTACGAAAAGCACGCTCTGCCCCAGGAAAGTCCCGACGTCCGTACAGTTTTACCCCAACTTGAAAGTATGAAGCCGCATCCAGGTTATTGGAGTATGGACCTTCCATCAACTGCTTGGTTCCTTTATACTCAGGAATCTCTTTACCTTGAGCTTGACCAACACTTGTCAAACCAAAACTGATGATAGTGGCAGCTAGCAGCGGTATCGTTTTCATTCACCCTTTTCCTATATGCTGAGACATTTTTGGTATACTACAGGATAATATTTTTTTACTAGAATAATTAGCTGCTTATCAAGCCCATCCCCACAGGAAATGACCCTAGCTGCTGCTCCGATATGCGATCGCAAAGATCAAACCCTATCCCTAGTCGATTCAGTCATTGCCCAATCCCAAGCAGAAGGGGTATTCGTCAGTCTCAGCCTTGGTGACGAATTTCTGAGCCGCTTCTCGGAAAATCAGATTACCCAGAATATCAGCCGCCAACGCTGCCAACTTACCATTACCAGTTATTTCGGTAAGCGTTGTGCCTCTGCTACCACAACAGAACTAGACCCAGAGGCAATAGCCCAAACTATCCAACGTTCAGAACAACTGGCTCGCATTGCCCCAGAAGATCCTGAATGGGTACCCCTACTCGAAGCCCAGGATTATGAGCAACGCACCCCAGCCTTCGATCAATCCACAGCTAACCTTTCCCCCTTGGAACGGGGAGAAAGAGTCAAGGAAGTATGTTCCTTAACTGCTAAGGCAGGAGTCGAAGGGTCGGGTAAGCTTAGTACTCAAGCTTTTTTACGAGTTGTGGGGAACTCCCAAGGGTTACGAGCCTTAGACCAAGGTACAGAAGCAGATTGTAGCGTGACAGCCCGTATAGACGATGGTTCCAGTTGGAGTCATAGCACCGCCTTTGCCATAGAACAGTTACCGATTTTAGAAAAGTCATCAATAACAGGTCTAATTGAACGAGCCTTAGCCTCACGTCACCCCCGTCAGGTCAATCCAGGTACCTACCCAGTCATATTTGATGGTGCTGCCTTTGCGGAATTGCTGTCTTGGGTAATCTGGAATATGGATGCTCGGGCAGCGGATGAAGGACGTTCCTTTATGTCCCATAGTGATCAAACCGGTAACCCCACTGGTAACCGCTTGGGTCAGCCAATGTTTAGCCCTATAGTGCAGGTACAACGCCACCCTGCTCATCCCCTACTCCAATTAGGCACTTGCTTTCGGGATGGGTTGAGTAATCGCTACACTGAGGTGATTAAGGATGGTATTCCCCAAATTCTTTACTATAGCCGCTATTGGGCAGCTCAGAAAGGCAAAGATCCAACCGGACTATTGTTTCCCATTGTCATGTCCGGTTCTAGCCAAAGTCTAGCTGACCTGATTGCCCAGACAGAGCGAGGTATTTTGGTAAGCCGTGCTTGGTATGTGCGCTATGTCAATCCCAAAACCCTAGAAGTCACAGGGATGACCCGTGACGGCACATTCTGGATTGAAGACGGTCAGATTGCCTACCCGATTAAAAACCTGCGTTTTAACCAAAGCCTGCCCCAAATGTTAAAAGAAGTCGATGCCCTAAGCAAAGTACAGCGCTATGGTAATATAGTAGTTCCAGGAGTTAGGGTGAAGGCATTGAACTTTGATAGTATCACTGACAGCATTTGAGCCAAATCATGAAGGATGAAATGTGAAATGTGAAAGCTCAAATATGAAAACTTTGCCTTTTGCCTTTTGCCTTTTGCCTTTTGCCTTTTGCCTTTTGCCTTTTGCC
>NZ_CEYLVT010000005.1:14278-86242 GCF_982860115.1 Moorena sp. | reverse complement strand
TCCCTACTCCCTACTCCCTACTCCCTACTCCCTACTCCCTACTCCCTTTGCTACATAACTTATGTCTTGGCAGCGTCCTGATCACCGACAACCGGATCAACTACGTCCGATTTTGTTTGAGCGAGAGTTTACCCGCTATGCTCTTGGTTCCGTTTTAGCTCACTGTGGTGAGACCAAAGTACTTTGTACCGTGACGGTTCAGGAGGAAGTCCCCCGATTTCTCAAGGATACTGGCAGCGGCTGGCTAACCGCTGAGTATAGGATGTTACCAGGAGCAACACCGGAACGCCAAAGACGGGAACTTCTCAAGCTTTCGGGTCGCACTCAGGAAATTCAGCGGCTAATCGGACGTAGTTTACGGGCTGCTGTTGATCTCAAAGCCTTGGGCGAGAGGACCATTACGGTAGATGCGGATGTTCTACAGGCGGATGCAGGTACCCGCACTACTTCCATTACTGGGGGATATGTTGCTCTTGCGGATGCTGTGGATAAACTGGTTAAAACGGGAGTACTAGAGCGATCGCCTTTAATTCACCAAGTTGCTGCTGTCTCGGTCGGTTTATTGGAAGGTGAGCCGTTTTTAGACCTCAACTATCTCGAAGATGTGGCGGCTGAGGTGGATTTTAATGTAGTGATGAACGACCAAATGGGCATTATTGAGGTTCAGGGAACAGCGGAGTCAGGGGCTTATACTCGTCATCAACTCAATCAGTTAATGGACGTAGCAGAAAAAGGTATTAAAGAGTTGTTAGAGGCACAGCTAGCAGAAGTATAGTGCTGAGTAATTACTGTCGGGCTTTACCTTTGAGATGGGATTGCGTTCCCGTAGCAGCTCGTAGTGAGGATCCCTTAGCGTGACCTACAGTCAATCCCTTGGTCAATCATGGTCAGGGCGCAAGGCTTGCGCCCCTGTAATGGTTCCCTCAAATGCTCCCCTAGAATAGGGCTCCTGAAACAGCTGTTAAGTTTCAGAAGCTGAAGATTCACTAATCACCGGTGACAAGTAAGCCACAACCGCACCGAGAACGAAACCAATAATATTGCGGAATAGTGGTAAGAAATCAGAGGTACGTGTCACCACAGGTCCAATACCGAAGGCAATAAACAGAATACCCCAAAGTGGGGACAAAATCAAAGCCCATTGCCAAGCGAAAACCTGTTCTTGTTTGCGGGGGATAGCAGCAAATCCAAAAATCACTCCTCCGACAGTAGAAGTAATTAGGGTCAGAATCCACTGTTCCCGTGGTAGTCCAGGTACCACCCGACATCCCCCTTGGCGCAGGCATTGCTTGACCGTATTTAGGGATTCGATAATGGATTGGTTTTCGCCATTATCCCGTACAAAGTAGAGATTACCAAATCGGGTTTGCAACTCTACCCAAAATGTCCGAGGAAGGAATTCATACAGGGCATCACCTACGTTAAACCCTAGGATATTACCGCCTCGGGCGTCAGCAATCAGTAACACACTTTTGTCGTTAAGTCCCCAAAACTCTTTGACTGCCCGACCAGGGGTGCGGTCATATTGGGTCAAAACTCGGAGTTTCCAGCCAGTTTCCTCCTCAAAGCTTTCTAAATCTTCGACTAGTCTCTGCTCTTGAAGCTCTGGAATAAAGTTCGCTAAATCAATGACTGGTGTTTGAACCTCCGGCAGTAACTCAGGATTGTCGTAAGCCTTGGCCTCAGGAGCAATCGCCCACATAGAACAAGCTAGGAACAGTGCTGCGAAGGATACTAAAATTCGTTTTGCAAACAGATACTGCATAGTTATTTTCAACCGGCAATGGACAGTATGCTTATCTTTTAGATAAATAATCAAGTAAAACTAAGCATTTCTTTACACTTGTTTACTTTATTCTAATCTTGGTTGCGATCGCAAAATGTTCGATCTTGTACAGTACAGGGATAATTGACAGGGGTAATTTTCTGATCAAAGGGTCAAACAGGAAGTATGGATAATTTACAATATATAAAGGGTATGGGATAATAGAGGGGTCTAGATTGGTTACATGGGGTCATAGTTGAGTTGCCAGAACTATCCCCAGTTAGCGCCTGGATTCGATCAGGTGGTGATCAACAATAAACCTGTAGAATTAGAATCAGAATTAGGGGTTAAATTAAACAGTATTGTAGAGGAGAAAATAGCTAGGTAATGCAGTAATTACTTAAAATTGAGAGCGATAGTATTTTTACGATTGACCATAGGCCACGCTACGGGAATGTTTACAATAAGGTAAAAGCATTAGCAATTAATAATAAACTTTAAATTCCTAATTAACCTAATTAACAATTCCCAAAGGATAATGTTAGAAACAATCGTAGCCCAAGATATTTCTCTGCCTCAACTGAAGGACAAATTTGGACTAGAGCCTACTCATGATGAGCAATTGTTTCTAGAGTGGCAAGAGGATTTACCAGAACTCAATGAGCTAGAAAAGCAATGGTTAGATCGGGTCAAGAATGACTATCTCCACTTATCTCAGTACCCCATGGTAGAACCAATTGTCAAAATGGTGGTGCTATCCCCATTGTTGAGAATTGCTGATTTTTATCGCCCACCCTTCTATATTCTTGCTGAAAAGGATGTACAAATTTCATCGGAAGATCAGGAAACGATTGTCAGAGGACGAATTGATATTTTGATTTGTCAACCTCAGTTTTGGATAGTGGTGATTGAAGCGAAACGAGCAGAATACTCTTTAAAGGTAGGGATACCACAAGCTCTAGCTTATATGTTGGCTAATGCTGAGCTACAAAAGCCTGCTTTCGGATTTGTCACGAATGGAGGTGAATTTATTTTTCTGAAACTGATTCGACAAGATAAACTGCAATATACTTTTTCTAATCAGTTTTCTCTGCTGAATCGTGGCAATGATCTATATACTGTCGCGAGAATATTAAAACACTTAGGTCAGTTAGTACGTCAATGACTGACAGCTGATAACTGTCAGCTCTGAGATAAACAAAGAAGTATAGCGCTTTAACATCAGATGTGAAAACGCTATAGTAACCATTGAAGAATTTTGAATTTTTAATTGCGCCCAGCGGTACTAGGTGCTCCAAATTAGCCTGGCAGCTGATTAATGTCCTCAATCCCTAGTCGTCGGCACAGCAATTTCAGTTGCCGGAGCGTTGGTCTAGCCTCAGTCCTACCAGACACCCAGCGCTGGTAAGTCGCACGAGGAATACCACAGTAGATGGCTAATTCGTCTTGAGAAAAATTGGTGCGTTCAATTTTTAGAGCCTCCAAGGGAGAATCACTACTGTGTTTGCGCCTTTTACTTTTCTCTGTCATAGTATGCTGGCTCAGCATGGTTTTCAGGCCAGACTTAACAGGATTATAGTAAGGCATCAAAATCAGATACAACAAGAGATACTGAAATGCGATTCGGCAAAGCCGACGCTGCGCGATCGCATAAGCCTGTAAATCTATTACCGCTAAGGTTTCAGGATTTATTCATGTCTCCTTTTCTCCATGTATATATACACCATTTTGGTCAAGCCACTTATCAATTAATTCATTGACAACATCGCTCATGTCCCTGTCTTGCATAACACAAGCTGCTTTAAAGTTCTTTTTTTTATCTTTGGATAGATAAACCCGTATTGATTCTTCAGCCACTGTCCTACTACCAGTAAACAACTTTACTCCATTCTGGCATCAATGATTTTTTTTACAAAATTTATAAATTTATTTTTCGAGGGATAAGGTAGTAAGGGAAAAGCCCGCGCGCCTACGCTTGAGAGTTCATGGGCTGGCTACTACTCCATTGTTCAACAGAGATAGCTCCATTATGGCTTATCCACAAAACCTCCAAGGTTGGGCAGTTACCCATATAGTTCCCCCAACCCAATGAGTAATCATCGGTCGCTACTGCACTTGCTCTTATACAGAAGGATCCCGTCAGCGAATCCCTGACACCCAATTTGAACTCGTGTTTCGTTCCCATATTTTTGAAATCAACTCAGCGCCCCCAACGCTTCCAGTGCTGACTTCTGTGCTAGGGTCAGACCCGTAACCCCTGTGATGTTCATACCTTGGTAAGGTCGATCAGGAATCAAGGTTTTAATACACTGACCTGTGTGAGTATCCCAAACTTTAATAGTCCCATCATTACTGCCACAGGTAAGCCAATAACTGCTCACCTGTTCTTGATCAGACCTACCCTGGTGATCTTGATGTTTTACAGGACTAAACCCAATCGATGACCGTACTGAATTCCTGTGACCGTGTAAGGTTCTCAGATAGTCACCCGTACTTGCATCCCAAAGCCTCACGGTTTGATCTAAGCTACCACTGGCAATCAACTGACCATCAGGACTAAAGGCGACAGACCAGACGCCTTTACTATGGCCCCGTAAAATCTTGAGACATTCCCCAGTCCTAACATCCCAAACCCGGACAGTTTGGTCTCCACTACTGCTAACTAGGGTTTTGCCATCAGGACTAAATGCTACCGACTGTACCCGACTAGTGTGACCCTGTAAAACCTTGAGACATTCACTACTCCTGACATCCCATAAGCGTATGGTTTCGTCTTCACTACCACTGGCTAGGCTTTGACCGTCTCGACTGAAGGTAACAGACCAAATCCAACTGGTGTGACCTCGTAATATCTTAAAACATTGACCAGTATTGACCTCCCATAAGCGGATGGTTTTGTCATCACCACTACTGGCAAGAGTCTCACCAAGAGGACTAAAGCTAACGGATTGCACCCAATAGGAGTGACCACACAATACTTTCAGGCATTGACCTGTACTTACTGACCACAAGTGTATGGTTTGGTCAGCACTGCTGCTAGCGAGAATTTCACCATTGGGATGAAATGCCACAGAAGTCACCCAACCGGTGTGTCCCTCCAGTCTCTTTAAACAGTGATCATTACTGACATCCCACAACCTGACCATATTGTCAGTACTGGCACTGGCTAATTGTTCACCATTGGGACTAAATACTGCTGAAAATACAGAATTAGTATATCCTTGTAAAATTTTAAGACATCTACCTGTGTTGCTATTCCATAGACGTACGGTTTGGTCACTGCTGCCACTAGCTACGGTTCGACCATCCCGATTAAATGCCACTGAAAATATAGAATTGGTGTGTCCTTGTAGGTAGTTCAGGCATTCACCACTGCTGACATTCCACAGCCTCACCGTCTGGTCATCACTGCCACTGACTAGGGTTTGCCCATCTGCACTAAACATCACCGACCGTATTCTGTCGCTATGGTTAGTTAAGATGTTGAGACATTCACCTGTGCATGGGTCCCACAATCTAATGGTAAAGTCAGCACTTGCACTGGCTAACATCGCACCATCGGGACTAAAATTAACTGACCAAATCCGATTAGTATGACCATGACAGATCTGGCGACATTCACCAGTACTAAAATCCCACAGTCTCACTGTCTGGTCATCACTAGCACTGGCTAAGGTTTTACCATCTGCACTAAAGGCCACCGCAAGGACTTGACCGGTGTGTCCCTGACATACCTGACGGCATTCACCAGTGTTTACATCCCAAAGCCTTACTGTTGATTCATCACTACCACTGGCTAGGGTTTTACCATCCCTACTGAATGCTACTGACCAAATAGAACTGGTATGGCCTTCTAAAGTTTTAATACACTGACCTGTGCTGACATTCCATAGTTTAATAGTTTTGTCACTACTGCAACTGGCTAGGGTATTACCATCAGGACTAAAGACAACAGACCAAACCCAACCGGTATGACCTTTGCAAATTAAAATTGGCTTACCATTCTCGACTTGCCATAAACGCAACTGACCTTCCACATCTCCAGTAGCTAAAAGCTTACCATCAGGACTAAACGCTACCCCAAATACTACTCCTAAGGTTTTAGTAAACACTGACTTGGATAAATCGGAGTGAGCGAAATTGACATCTTGTAAATCCACCCCTTGTAGATAAGCTTGCCAAATTGTAACTCTTGAAAAATCATAGCCTTTTAAAGAGATTTGCTGTTGACAAAGGAGATTAATAATATTTCCACCAGCGTAGCCAATGGCTAAGGCAGGTTTGCCTCGAAGCGTTTCGAGAATCTGATTTAGATGGGTTTCTAGGTTACCCTTACCCGTTAAAGCAATTTGTAGACGCTCTACAATGGGTTTTATAATAAGGCGAATTTGAGTATTTCTAAGATAATCTTTGGTCTGAGCTTTGAGGAGAGCATGAGTCCTAAATAGGGAATTTTTCCAGTTGTTATTAGTGTTATTAATGGCGGTTACACCACCAATAACGTCTTCACAGATTTGCTCAACCAAGCGTTCAGTTACGTATTCCATCACCACCGGTTGTAAGGAAAACAAAGACGCTTTTCTTTCCACAAGCGATCGCTGTTCCAAGGATTCCAAGGTGTCGATCAGTTGTTGGGGTGGTACGGGGGGAAATATATCATCTCGTAAGTCAGCAAATGAAGCTTCTTCTCGATTGATGGCGAGCCAAAAAATTACTGTTCGTTCTGGCTCGCTTAATCGAGCAAAATGCTGATCTAAAAGATTTTTAATATTGCCAAATATTATCGCATCTTGATTTAAAAATTCCGCAATATTACCGGCAAATAATTTATGAATTGTTGTCGCTACAATTTTTAGAGCTAAGGGATTACCAGAATAACCATTAATTAACTTGTTCCATTCCTTTTCTTCACCTTCAAAATACCCGATAATATTAAAAATTTCTTGTCCTTCAGTAGTTGTTAAACCACTTAATTGTAGGGAGCGAACAGGTAGCACTTCTGCTTCTAGCAGTCCAATTTCTTGAGGCTTCTCCCGAGAGGTTAGTACTAAACAGCTTTGATGAGAGCTTTCGCCCCACCGTCTCAACAGTTTACCGTATTCTTCATATCCAGCTCGATAATTTCCAGCAGCATTGCTTTGAGCTCCCCCTTGTAAAATTGTTTCCATATTATCGAGAACTAGCAAACAGCGGTGGGAGCGTATATCATTGAGCAGTCGGGAAATTTTTTCGTCTGTAGTATCTGGTAAATCAATGTCTTGCTGATTGGATAAAAATCTCAGCAACTGAATCAAAATCTCTGATAGGTCAGGAGCATTACGTAGGGAGCGCCAAATAACAAACTCAAACTGGTGTTGGAGTTGTTGGGCAAGCTTGATGGAGAGGGAGGTTTTGCCCATGCCGCCCATACCTAACAAGGCAACTAGCCGACAGTGTTCGCTCAGAATCCATTGCTGCAACTGGGCTAGTTCTGATTGTCGTCCATAAAAGAAACGAACATCAACGGCTTCTGACCAATCGTGACGTGGTTTTGCGTTCGCGTAGCGTGGCCTTAGGCCAATAGCATCTGTTTCCTCGGTCGAGTCCCCGACTGGGGTTATGGTTTCCTGTGTAGTTGGCTGTTGGTTCGAGGAGATAGTTTCCTGTTGAGTGCGCCACCGTCGTTCGATCGCTGAGCGAAAGTTCTTTTTACTGACTTTTTCCCCCAAAGCCTCTGAGAGAAGTTTCCACAGCTTCGGGCCGACATCATGTTTCAGGTAAGTCGGGGAATAGCCATAGGTTTCGGCTATACTATCATAACTCTGACGCTTCCAGGACCAAGATGCCTCAATTAAGGCTTGCTGTAAATCAGTGAGATGATTCCCGGATTTTGCAAACACTAAGGCATTGGCGAATTCCAGAGCGTCTTCAAAGTTCATATATAGCAGTTCTCAATTGGGTGAGGTACAAAATAATGGGTTGCTCGGGAGTAGGGAGTAGGGAGTAGGGAACAGCGGATCACCGGAATAGCGGATCACCGGAAAAAATCCTGTGTACCTCATAGCTATGATCAATGCTAGAATGCCTTCATTTTAATTTATTGTGCTACAATAGCACATTTTTCTATTTACTAATAGTTAAGGTGGTAGGTTTTAGGTTTTACGGCTAACAGAGTGAGACAATAGCCGAAAAAGCTTATTTAGTAAAGAGTACAGCAATTTAGGGTAAAAAAAAATTCGAGTCTGAGAACAATCTTCTGAGCAATTTCTTCTAAAGATTTTTTCATCTCCAAATACATCTCGGCAATGGCAGCAACAGACATTATTGTCCCAGCGATGCGGGGTTTATCAAAACAATAGTCAGGATCTATGGCAATATACTCTGTACTTATTTGTTGGATAGACATTTGTCTGATTTTGAGTAAAAGGCAACCATACTAATTATAGCAATTCTAAATTGTTTAAGGTACCTCGCCCTTAGGATTTTAGGGAGTAGGGAGTAGGGATTAGGGATTAGGAAGTAATAAAATTAAATTTACTTCATAACTAGGATCAATTCTAGAAAGCATTTGCTAATATATAATTTTAAATTATCTCATGAAACAAAATGCTGATTTATCATACAGTGGTTTTCATATTAATGAAGTCCACACACTGATTTTTTGCCTGTTCCCAGATCCGCTGTTCCCTGCTCCCTATTCCCTTTCACTATCAATTCTAGTTTCACATATCAACTCAAAAAACTGTAGTTAACTGCCAATAGCTTACTGCTGACCTCCCAATCACAATTAATACCCTACCTTAAAAGTCCTTAATTATGAAATCCCAAACTGAGCAAATTGTTACTACCCTTCAAGAATTAACCAAAGATGAATTATACAGCCTAGTTGGTGACGCACCTTATATAGTTATCCCTTGGGAAGTGGACGATAAAGGTCTTTTTTCAGTGGAACGCTTTCTAGTGGATAACACAGGTCTTATGCCCTTTACTCCTGAAGAGTTTCTCAGTCAGATTTGCGCCACCCAATCTCAACCTGTGAGCGACCATTACCAAAATCTGATCGCACTGCTGCAAGCTAATTTGTCAGAGTTAACTATCTATGGCTATCGCCTTCCTACACTACCAGAAGACTTGGAAGAGGGATTTCCCCTTCAACAAAGTGTCTTTGGCTCCTTAGGAATTCCGATGGTCATTGGTTCATCAACACCAGGAGAGTGGATTGGATTAGGTATCAAACAAACCTGGCGGTGCAACTCATCACCACAATTTATGATTCCGGATCTAGAATCCGTCCAAGACAATACCGCTGCACTGGTTGAGCAAATCCAATCTATCACCAATCAAATTACTCATCAAGCCCAAGCAGAAGAAGAATTGACATTGGGAGGTTTCGAGGTAGTTATCACCACTAGTCGCCACGAAGTCATCCAAAAATTATTGGATACTACGGGATTTTTAGAGATTAGCGAAATCAATGAATTTATTAGAGTTCGAGATGATTACGGAACCGAGATAGAAGAGTATCAAGAAGCAATAGCAGAGCTAGAACAAGAACTAGTAAAGTTAGAAGAAGAAGGAGACTTATCAACGGAAGAATACCAAGAGGTTCAAGAAGAGTTGTCAGAACAAAGAGAAGGATTAGAGGAAATCCAAACAGAATGCAAGTTCGAGTTAGACTTGAGAAACCTGTTTGCGACTCAACTGCTGAATTCCAAAACTTACCATCTTAACTTCAATCTGTCTGGGGAATGGTGTACAGTTCACTATGCCTTAGGGGAAACTCACGATCAGGATTGGGTAGTAGTAGCAACAAATAGTTATACTCTTTGAGGGAATCACAGGAAGAGCAGGAGATGGGGCGATGGGGTGATGTGGTGATGGGGTGATCGGGAGTCAGCTGCATCGCTGCTCCCTGCTCCCTGCTCCCTGCTGCCTCTCTCACTATTGGTGATTTTTCATAACTATATTTTTTACAACTAGTTAAAAATTGTGATAAGATAGGGTTTGAAAAAAATCAGGATTAATCAAAAGTTGACTATCGGATATTCGGGATTGATGGCGATTAAAAAAACTAAGTTTTAGTTAAAATAATTGCTTTTAACCAATTCCCGATTCCCGATTCCCGATTCCCTATTTCCTATTCCCTGTTCCCTGTTCCCTAACGATATGCAAATTATATTTCGTGAGTTTAACCCATTTGATTTGTGGATTTGGATAGAATTTAGCACTGTTCCCTCCTATCGGGAAAAGGAATATGTGGAAGAATTATTCAATTCCTGGTTTTTATTAGGTAAATTGGGAGGATTTGATGCCGAAAACCTGCCGGTGCAAGAGGTTGGCCTAGAAATCAGCTACATGGAATATGATGATAGAGTAGCAGAAAACAGTTTAATGGCGTTGATGCATAATCAGGGCGAGTTTGAGTATGAAGGCACTTGGGGGCGCTGCTGGTTTGATTTAGGAACTAGTGATGCGATCGCTCTTGATATTTTAATTAATTCTCTCCGGCAACTTGCCAAAGAATATGTAGAGATAGAAAAATTAATTATAGGTGGTGAAAACGACGATTGGCCAGTTCACGATCGGAGCACATCACTGTTTTACGAGTCTAATTTAAATTAATTCCTACTAATCACTTACCAAATCGTGGTTAGATTTTTGGGTAAAGGTAATGGGTAATGGGTAATCGCAACAATCCATGACCCATTACCCATCACCACTTAGGGATTAAACAGCTTCTAGATTCTTTTCCCCAGTCCTAATCCGGACAACTTGCTCAATGGGACTGATGAAAATTTTACCGTCGCCGATGTTACCGGTATGAGCAGCAGCGAGAATTTTTTCTACTGCCATGTCAACTAAGCCATTTTCAACAACGACTTCTAGCTTGACCTTAGGAAGAAAGTCCACTCTGTACTTTGTACCGCGATACTGTTCAGTTTGACCTTTCTGTCGTCCAAATCCCCGAACTTCAGACACGGTCATGCCAACGATACCAGCATTGACTAAAGCGATTTTAACCTCTTCGAGCTTATAGGCTCGAATAATTGCCTCGATTTTTTGCATTTTCCCAGCCCCTTACTGGGGCTTCCACTCCAATTGACTAACACCAGCATGACATAAATACCACGAAAAATAAATTTTTCTGTAATAAATAATACATTTTTGTTGAATCATTGGTTAATTGTGATGTTACTGCCTGCCTTGCTCACGGAGGATAAGGGGGAATCCCCATTTTTTTGTTAAAACTTATCCGTTACACTTTTACAGTTAAAGTTTTATAGTTAAAGTTTTAAATAAATTATCAAACTAATGAGGTAGACAGGATTTTTTCCCACTCCCCAATCCCGACTCCCGATTCCCTACTCCCGACTCCCTACTCCCATTAACCCAATAATTTGTACCTCACCCAATTGATAACTGCTATCTGTTCAATGAAATCCCAGTGCTAAAGCTCCCTGGTAAAATATCAAGCTAGCTACCCAAGCCAACCCTAAGGAAAACACTAAAGAAAATAGGGTGAATTTCCAGGATTTTGCTTCATTAAATAAGGTAACAATGGTAGTTAAACAGGGAGTGTAGATTAAGCAAAAGATACAAAAACTATATCCTTGCATAAAGGTTACTGTATCAGTTATCTGCTGACTAACAGCAACGGAGTTAAGTCCATAAATTACCGCTAAAGAGCCAATGACAATTTCTTTAGCAATGAAACCAAAAATTAGGGCTAGGGTTAAATGAGGATTAATACCAATGGGATTCATGATCGGACTTAAAAATTGTCCAATTTGCCCCCCAATGGTATCCAATCCTGTCGCTCCTGGAGGTAAATTCGTGATGAACCAAACGGCAACACAGCCAAAGGTAATAAACCCCGATGCTCGTTGCAAAAATTCTTTGACTTCTCCCCACCCTCTAAGTAAGACTTGTTTGATAGTCGGAATTCGGTAAGGGGGTAATTCTATAATAAAGGGTTCCTCGTTTTTAAAGACTCCTTGGAAAAGAGCAGCAGTGACAATAGCGGCTACAAAACTAAGTAGGTATAGGGAAAATAATACTAAAGCCCCGTTACCATGGGGAAATACAGCAGCAATGATGAAGACAAATACCTGGAGTCTGGCAGAACACAAAGCAAAGGGAATCACTAGCATAGTTAGCAGTCGCAAGGCTTGCGATCGCATAACTCTAGTGCCCATTAATGCTGGCACATTACAGCCGAATCCCATCATTTGCATCACAAAACTGCGACCATCTAACCCCAAGCGTTCCATAAAGATATCCATTAAATAGGCAGAACGGGATAGGTAGCCACTATCTTCTAGAATTGCCATTAAGATAAAGAACAGCACAATTAATGGAACAAAGGAAGCAACGGTAGCTAAACCGTTCCAAATCCCATTAATCAAAAAGTCTTGAACCACTGTAGGTAAGGGTTGGATAACAGGTTCAATCATGGCAGCTTGAATCCAGCCAGTCATCTCATCCATCAGGTCTTGAGAGGGGAGTCCCACAGTCCAAACTACCCAAAAGACTAGGAACATTCCTAAGAAGAACAAAGGTAAACCCAATATCGGATGCAGCAGGAACTTATCAATCCTGGCAGTTAAATTTACTGCCATCTCAGAGGGCATTTCTACCGCACCATTGAGGAGTGAATCTATCTCTTTAGTGGAGATATATCTATGGTCAGATAAACGAGTTTTTATATTATCTATATTAATCGATTCTTCTTGTGCTTTTAAAGTTTTAGAAATTTCTAGGTATGCCCTCATATAGCCATCTCCATACTTGGCACTAATGAGTAACACGGGCATATCCAAATTATCGGATAATAGTTTTGTGTTTATTTTTACTCCATATTGCTTAGCTTCATCAGCCATATTCAGCATCATAACTGCGGGTAAACCTAGGGCTTTTACCTGCAATGCTAAGCGAATTTGACGGTCAATTTGGGAAGCATTGATAACAATAATAACTAGATCAACAGGAAAATTTTCTAAGAAGGTTTGAACAATTTTCTCATCATCAGAAAATCCGTTGAGGTCATAAATTCCTGGTAAATCTACGAATTCCGTAGGTTCGCCATTGAGTTGGACATTAGCTTGTAGTAGATCTACAGTAATTCCGGGCCAATTGCCAACATTAGCAGTGCTACCTGTGATACGGTTAAAGAAGGTTGATTTGCCCGTGTTGGGCATTCCTAGCAACGCAACTCGCTTAACCCCTTTGGATTCTTCAATGACAGTGGTGCTGGTATTGTGGCAAGAGGTCATAATGTTACTGCCAGATATTTGTTTAAACTCTGCAGGCTATCGGGGAGCCTTGAACAGTAACGATTATATAGCAATATTTCCGATTACTATAGCAATACGCGCTTGGGTATTTACAAATCATGATGAGGCATATATTGCTAAAAGCTTTGTAAAACTTGGCTTTTCTATTGCTAGCATGCCTATTGCTAGCATGCGTCTTGCCTATTCTCAGGAAGTAGCGCTATAGCTGTGAAAGCGATTGCTAAAGTATCGCTGATACAAATTGCAGCTAACCATCACGTGATTGTCTGACCAATTCACCAGCCCCATACTGTACAGCTTAAATGCCTGTAGCTGTTCCAAGGCTACTGGAACTTTTGCCCTAAGCACTGTTTCAAAGGCTACAGCTAAATCAGGATGTTGTTGTATAGTCCACCAGTGTCGCTGTAAGTGTTCGCTGTAAATTCCCTGATCTGAAGTCGCCCTTTGCACTAGTTCTTCTAGGGTCAAATCCTGTCGCGCTAGATAATATAACGCTAGACGCAGCAAATAGGGATGACCAGCTACTAACCACATCAGCTGGGCTAAATCTCCTATTGAGAGATCGATTTGATGGCGCTGGGCTAAATCCTTAACCTGCTCCCAACTAAATGAAGACAACTGAATCGGTAATCCCACGGTAAAAGGAGATTGATGGATACTTAGGGGTAGATAAACTTCTGTGGAGTTAACCAGCACTAGCCGAAGTTTTTGCCAGATATTGCTATCTTTAGCTTCTTCATACCAAGAGCGTAGCAGAGGTAGAAAGTCTTGAGCAATGTTGGGATACTTGAAAATATCATTGACTTCATCTAATGCCAAAACAATAGGACTATCTATTTGTTGGAGCAGATAGTCTTGGAAATAAGTGGTGCAGCTGACTTTACTACCCAGCTCTTCATGCCAATAATCATCCAGCATCGGTTTTAGGTTCAGCTTGCGGGTGACATTGTAGGCTAACCAGCGCAAGAATTTATCTAGGTTAGTCAGAATTTCGACATCCACTCGCTGAAGGTTCAAACGCACAGTTTGGTAACCCTGAGTTTCTGCATGAGCCAGAATCCTGACCATCAGGGATGTTTTCCCCATCTGTCTGGGTGCTTTAATATGAATAAAGGCTCCTGGTTTAACAATCTCTTCGTAACACCTAAATTCATAGGGGGCTCGCTCGACATAAAATCGGGAAGTTAAAGGAACTCTTCCTTCTGGTAATTCCAACTGCTGGGATTGAGGATTGAGGATTTGGGATTTGGGATGGTTCGCATCAGGAACATTTGAGATCTCTTCCCTAGCTGTAGATTGCACCTTCCCTTTATAGTAAGGTTCTAGTCCCTGTCTCAATACCCCAATCCGCTCCTGAGTATGACTCGATTCTTGATTGACCTGTCGTCTTTCAAGTACACTGCGGAAGTTGGTTTTACTGACTTTTTCCCCTAGTGCTTCTGAGAAAGTTTTCCATAATTTAGGGGCAACGGTCTGCTTGATATAACTTGCTGAATAGCCTAACTCTTGAGCGATTTGGTCATAGGTTTTGCGTTGGCCTTGCCAGGATTTTTGCAAAACTGCTCTTTGAATATCACTCAGATATTGCCCTGTGTTGGAAAACACTAATTGTTCAGCAAATCCTAATCCTTCCTGAATATCGATCAGGTATTGTAAGTTAAGCATGGCTATATACTTTGCACCCTAGATGATTCTTGGCGGCTAACCTGAGTGTGATATAACCATGGAAAACTGCTAGACTATCGGGTCAGTAATCAAAATTATGGGTAGAAGCCAACCAAACGATGATTGCCCTTTTGCTGAAATCCTAATTGCTTCGTTCTTTGGCTTCGCCTACTTCGTTATTCAAAATGATTAATGTCTCGATGGGGTAGGAGCTAGTCAAGAGTTCGCTGTGTTATATCAAATTCCGTTAGCCTACATTTTTAGTAAGGCTTACGAAAGTTTGCGATCGCGTTTGCAGAAGGTATGGCTTAGGTATAGATTCTGTACACTATATAGCAGTTCTCAATACCCAATTGAGAACTGCTATAGTTTAATAATTTGCTAAGATTGCTAATTTATTAAAACGGTGAGCTTAGGCTTGCTGTTTCTTTTTGCCCTTGAGGGTTGCACCAGCACCGAATGCACCCACTGTCAGCAGACCTAGCACTGAAACCGGTTCAGGAACAGATGTACTGTCTAGATTTGTAGTTTTTACGTTTAATGTAAATTCTCCGACCATGTCCAAGTAACGATTTGAACCTATACTATACGGACTAACACGGTCTTTCTCTTGAACATCTGATGCTTGATAGATATAGTCAGTGAGTGTCACGGTTGTTAAACCATCGATAAAGGACAGAGTTCCTGAGCCTGGTACAATACTGCCATCCAGTCCCCGAGTTGAACCACTACTATTGGCTGAAAAGCCTGGATTAGAGTCAGTGGACTTGGCTAAGGCTCCAAATACTGAAATCCCTGGATTGGAGATTTCTCCATTAAAAAACAAATTCAAACCGTAATGACTAATATTAGCAAGAGAGCTTCTCCCATCACCATAAATTGTAAATGTATGGATACCTTCTGTTAGTTCAAAGTCGATGTTGCGAGTACTTGGGTCATTAATGAATTCACCGTCTTCACCATCGCTGGTAACGAACAAGTCCCAATAGCTATCACCAGCACGGCTATTCCAAACAGCTAAACCTGTACTTCCTGATCCATTACTCGCAAATTCAATCACTCCAGTTAAGCTTGTTGCTTGTGCGCTGCTAGTAGTTCCTAATGTGACTAAGGTTAGGCTGGTGGTAGCAACTGTTAATTTGGTAAGTAATTTTTTAGTCATGCTATTTTTATCAGTCTATTTTTATGAGTGTTTTTATCAGGCTAAGGAATGATATAGGCTAGTCGTAAAGGTGCTTGTTTTGCGACATTTAACTGAATTAATTATTTTAAGTATGTCAATCCATATCAAAAAATAAAATATCTAAAAGTTCGTATAACTTCTTAAGTTGGTTAAATTGGGTCAAGCTCGATTAATTACGAACTTTTTAATTAACGATTTGACTAATTTTTAAACAAAACTAAAGTTTGCATTTGCGTTAGCTAAAGGTATGATTTATGTATAGGTTGTGTATAATATTCCGTAAAGCCAAGCTAAACTCAATGGCACTCCAATTGCCCTGAGATGAAGCTTGATAGCTTGATAGCTTGAAGACCAAAATCAAGCGAACGCGCCCCGCGTGGCCTACGGCCAATCGCTCTACTCCGACTCGACAAGGGATTGGCTTCATCGTTGCCAGGCTTTGCTGCTGTAGCACCATGGGATGGGACCTAGGAGCCGCTACTTGAGGTGCATCTTGAGGTGAATCAAACCAAGCCCAAGGTTGGAGAATTTAGGTCAGTATCCGAAAATCCCATTCTCGATCGTGTAGTCTCTAGGAGAAAAATCTGGGATCAAGTCCTGCTAATTGGCAGTGTTGGATGGTCAGCACCCCCCTCTTGCCTAGACAGGGCCACCTGCCTCACAGGCAAGGTAGCTGACCAGCCCAAGACCTGTATCGGTCTACGTTATCCGTAAGCCTTAAGGTTTCTATCTTCGAGTGCGTGCGAGATCCAACCTCTAGAAACAGGTCTTAAAACAGTGTCTTGATGCAATCGCTGATGGTTTGGGTGCTGTGTCCGGAACACCGCGATCGCCCACGGCAAACGTTAGGTTGTGTAGGATACACGTTTGACGGGATTACAAATAGGAATGGGTATCATTTATGCTGAAGCTTCCTCACTTAAATTGCTCTGATTATATCAGCAAGCCTGCTATTTATTGTCTTTTTAGATTAAGATTAAATAGGTCTGGAACTACACCTGTTCTACCTGGATTTATTCACTGTGAGGGGTTGCTCGCCCTACACCGTCGTTTTTACTCCGTGCTCTAATGTCAGACAAGATGCCGGACTTACTTCAGATGGGGCTTCCACACTTCCCGGGATTTTTGGGAAGACACAAGTAGAGAGTTATTTCGACCGAAAGCGCCACACCCTCTTTCTAAATGAGCTTCCGTTAAGAAGCTGTTACTTTTTCGGTGCTAGGCTTGGATCACAAATGCTAGGTAAAAAATTGAGTTGACCTGTCTTGGTCAAAGGTTTGCAGTAATTGCATCTATCTGCCTGACCCTACTCACCCACCAGCACAGATGTTTCGGTATCTATCGAAAATTATCAAGAAAATTATCAGGAAAACGATCACTGCCATGTTTTCCATAACCCTGATGCTAGGTTAGGCAATTATGGCGGAAAAAGTTGAGGTAATCATTATGCTTATACCCTTATCGATGACTTTAATGATCGCCTCAGTAGCCATTTACCTTTGCGTTAAGACTACTGAGGAAATCGTCAAAGTGGCTGCAGCTATAACAGCCTTACTCTGTCTGTTTGTCAGCCTATTTTTTGTTCCTTGGCCAATCAAACTACTGATTTTGATAGTTCCCTTTATTATTGAAAAACTCCAGCGGGTAGCCTCTCGCTAGGGATTAGCCATGATAGGTTTAGGCATTAGGCATGATCGGTAATGGTTTTAAGTACTAGAACCATTAACCATTAACCATTAACCCAACACCATTAACCCAACACCATTAACCTAACCCCTAACAGGATTAACCTAGCTCTTACCATTACCATTACCATTGCCAGTGGTTGCCAGCACCCGATCAGCTAGCTTACCTGGCACTTCCTGGAGATGGTCATAGGTCCACTTAAAGAAACCGATCCCTAGAGTAAGCGATCGCAATTCCATGATCAAGTTCTGCATTTCTGCCTGGGGGATATAGCCAGAAACACAATCCCATCCTGTCCAATCAGAACAGGTCTGATAGCCCAGGATTTGACCCCGATGACCGGTGATCAATTGCAGCACCTTAGACGTGAATTCCTGAGGTGCATAGACCCCAACAGACATAATTGGCTCAAGTAACATTGGCTCACAATTGGGCATGCCACCAGTCATAGCTAGCCGTGCTGCTTGTTTAAATGCCTGTTCCGAACTATCTACCGAGTGGTAAGAGCCATTGGTGAGAGTAACAGCCACATCTACCACTGGGAAGCCTAAGGGTCCATGGGACAAGTACTCCTTTACTCCGATCTCCACACCAGGGATATATTGCTTTGGCACCACCCCACCGACAATGGTTTCCGAGAAATTAAACCCTTCACCCCGAGACAAGGGTTGGATATCAAGGTAGACATCACCATATTGTCCATGACCACCACTTTGGTGCTTGTAACGCCCGTGAGAGGTAGTGGATTTGCGGATACTTTCTTTGTAAGGTACTCGGGGTAAATGAGTGGTCATCGGTAAGTTGTATTTGCGGCTCATCCGGTCTAGAGCAACCTGAAGATGAATATCTCCCTGTCCCCATAGGATGATTTCGTGAGTGTCTCCATGTTGTTCCCACACCAGAGATGGGTCTTCTTCCAACAGCTTGGTTAAGGCACCACTGAGCTTAACCTCATCTTTGCGCTTCTGAGGGGTAATGGCTAACGCATAGACTGGTTTGCTTGCCTCAGCTATTGGTAATTTCATCTCTGGATTACCCGTATCAGTGGTCAGGGTGTCACCAGTTTTAATACCCTCTAAGCGTCCCAGGGCAACGATGTCACCAGCAGATACTTGGGAAACTGACTGAGTGTGGTGACCAAACATACGGTATAAGCCTCCGGCGCGGACACCATTAAAGACCATGCCATCGGTTAGTTTACCTTGCCAGACTCGCACTAGGGAGAGTTTTCCACCTTGGGGAGTGTAATAGGTTTTGAGTACCTGTGCCACCGTGCTTGATTCATCACCAGCAATGTCCCGACGCTCAGCGGTGCTTTCTGGGGTTGGTGCTTCCCGCAGTAGGGCATCGATCAAGGGGCGAACGCCGTAATCTTGCTGAGCAACACCCATAAATACCGGTACAATCAAGTCGGCTCCCAATTCCATCTTCAGGTCTTGGACAATTTCTTCTTGGGGTGGCTCAATTTCTTCTAGTAGTTCTTCGAGGAGGTGGTCGTCAAAATCTGCTAAGGTTTCTAGTAATTCTGTGCGTGCTTGCTGTTCTGCCTCTTTCAATGACTCTGGCAGTGGGATCGGATCAGCTGGGGCATCAGGATGGTAAAGATAGGCTTGCTCGGTGACTAAATCAATAAATCCGGTGAGGTGTTCTCCCTTACCAATGGGGTATTGGTGCAGTACTAAGGGGCGAGTGGAAACTGAATTGAGGGCATCAAAGACGGACCGTAAGGAGTTACCATTAGCATCGTCGGTCAACTCAAACCGATCCATTTTGTTAATAAAGACTAAGTGGGGGATTTCCCAGTCGTCGAGAAATTTCAATAAGGGTGCTAGGGTCAGGACGCGATCGCTTACTGGTTCACAAACCACGACAGCCGCATCCACACCAACTAAGGCGTTGTAGGTTTCTTGAGCAAATTCAATGGAACCGGGACAGTCTATAAAATTGAAGCAGATATCTTGATACTCGGTGCTGGCGGCAGTTACCTCCACACTCATTTGGCGTTGCCTGGCCTCGGTGGCACTATCACCGACGGTGTTGCCTTCCTTTACTGTGCCTTTGCGAGAAATCGTACCAGTAACGGACAACAAACTTTCGAGTAGAGTGGTTTTCCCACTGAGATACGGACCAACAATTGCCACATTACGGGTGGCTTTACACACTTTGCCGTTCATAATTTACCCCCAAATTATTTCAATTGGACTTATGCATTGAAGCGGAGCATTAAGGGGATGATCTGCTAGGGAAGTGAGTTGGTTAAAACCTGCCATACGCCAACGCTTCTCTTACCTAATCATTTTACCTACTTATCTCCTGACTACTGATTTATGCATAAGTTTTGTTGAGATGGGATCAACGTTATCTGGTTGTGAGATTAACGTATTTTGGTCTGATCTAGATCGAACTTGCAATGTCTTGTAATGTAAACTACTAAAACTGTTAAGTAAGATAACTCTAGGTCACTAATTTTCAAAAAATATGAATACACGTAACAACTATAAAAAAAAATGTTTCAAAAATCTTAAGGAAAATTTGTTCCCATTAAACTTAATCTTTGTTAACACAAAAGTCACTACCAGAGGATATTTCTCCCTAGGAGTGAGTTGGCTGTTGGTGCTGACACAGCCACTAGTTTCCCACGCCCTAGGGGTTAACCCAGATAATCTGAATGATTCACCAGGGAGACTGAGTAGACATCATCCCCTGACTCGCCGTTACAGTTACAGTACTAGACTAATCGCTCAGTCTCAGTATCTGCCAGCACTCAAACCAACTCAACCCGCAGCCCTTGAGCAACTTAATCAAGGACTGGCATTAATTCAACAGAGTAAGGTATTTGAAGCGATCGTGGCGTTTGAAAAGGCAGCCCAACTCAATCCCAAGCTAGCACCAGCACACTACAACTTGGGTCTAGCATTGCGGCAGGTTGGTAAATTGCAAGCGTCAGCCGATGCCTTTTATCAGGCAACCCAGACCGATCCAGAATTTGCTCTAGCCTTTGCTAATTTAGGGGCTGCCCTGTTGGAAGGAAAGAATTTGTCTCAGGCACGGGAATATCTAGAAAGAGCTCTGGAACTTGACCCATTACTCGGTGTTGCTCACTATAACATGGGTCTAGTTATGTCCCAGTTGCGAACACCCCAACAAGCGATCGCATCATTTAAACAAGCAATGCAATTTAGCCGTAATGCTCCCGAACCGGCATATCATTTGGGACTGATTTATAGGCAACAGGGCAAGCTAGAGGAAGCAAAAAAGGCGTTTGAGCAAGCGATCAAAATCAATCCTAAATACCCCGAAGCCCACTACAATATCGGGGGAATTTTATTTACTCAGAGAGATTTGGATGGTGCTCTGGCAGCCTTCCAGCAAGCAGCGGTAGCTAACTCGAATTACGCTAATGCCTATTATGCTGCTGGTGTAGTATTTCTGCGCCAAAACCGATTTAGTGATGCTCTGCAAGTCTTGCAGTATGCTAGAGACCTTTACAATAGCCAAGGTAATCCCCAGTGGGGACGTAGGGCTGAGCAATTGATGGAGCAAGCCCGTAATTCGGGTTTTTAGTGGGGTGTGTACCATCAGCACTCGTTAGCTTTGACGACTCCCCACAGATAGATCTGGAGCGTTGCACCTGTAGGGAGATGATTTATGGAGATGGGGAAGATGGGTAAGAATCCAACCATTCTCCTGCTGATTTTTATCACGTTTCAATTAGGATTTATTGAACCGATTTTTTAGGATTTATTGAACCGGTTTTTTTTGAGTGTTTTTTATGGCGGGCTTTACCGAATATTTTTAATTATTAAAAAAATCTTTAATAAAAATTAAATAAATCTTTTTTTATAGTAAAATTATCCAACAAATTGGAATTATTATTTCCTGAATTGATTATTAGTTGTATTTTAACGATTTTTATAAAAATTTGATAGATATTGTTTTAGTGTTTAAAAATAAATCAAACACTATTATATCACATTTTAAGTTGACTTATAGGGCTACCAAACTTAAAAAGCTTAAAATGGATTTTCCTTTATATGGAAAACTTTAGGTATTTTCCAGGCTAATACTAGTATAGCTTGAATTTTTGGCAGATTATTAAAAGTGTAGTAACGTTGGGAGACTTTGAGTTGAGTGGATAAGACTGGGTAGGGAGGGTGAGCCTAATTTAGATATTATCAAACCCCGATTCCTACTCCCCACTACGCTCTCCTTCAATTACGGTTAAGACTACAGCATACTATAACTCATAAAATTTAGCCACACTGAATACAAAAAACCCCTGATGGGCGGTTGGGTGCCCCAGGGGGATGCAGCAAAAGGTTAAAACTACCATATACAAGAGTAATGGGAAATGACAGTAAACCGTATCCGCAAAATCTCGGAAATCTCTCAGCCACTCGCAATAATGGCCTACGAATAATTACGTACTTGCCTTATCCATGGTTACTATCGGTTTATTGTCTACTAATATCCACAGCCATCTGACAAACCAGTAACTTGGGTCGAACTAGGGAACTGGCTCCTATTCCACACCTAGTTCAGGGAATCTCAACGGAATTTCAACGGAATTGAGTTGCCTTGAGGGCAAATCCGACTCGAAGGGCGTGTTGCATGTGCTTTACCCTTTGGGGTTTTCCAGCGTTTTGATCCTGCCGATACAACTTGTCTAAGCTAAGAATGAACAGAGTGAGTATGATTAATGTAGTGGCCAAATTGCGAGCAAATACTAAATCAAACATGACTATATCCTGAATTTATCAATCCCTGGGCGTTCTGAGCCCCATTGCCCATGATTAAAAATTGTGAAGTGCCGATGTTTAATTTAGGGTTGACGCTCAGGTGTACAGTGTTGGTTCTTGTGTAAGAATTGAGACCAATCGCTACAATTGGTGAAATCTGGTGAAATCTCGGAAATCTCGTCACTTACTAGTAGCTTCTTTTGTCGCTGGTGCTATCTTGGGCTGTACTCACCAAGTTATACCGACCACACCAGCGTCAGAGGCTAAACCAGTTATTAGCAGATCTGTTACTGATCTAATTCAGATTCAACCCTTACCGATTGCGACTAAGTATAGGAATCAGTGGACTCCTGAATTGGAGTCAGAATTCTGGGTGCGAGCCAACCAGGCAATTCAGTACTACGGTGGTAAAGGTTATGGCAACAACTACGGGGAAAATGAGAAGCGGTCTTATCCCTATGCCATGTTTGATTTTATTGTTGGCAATCGGGAGAAAGCCCTAGAGTTTCTGCAGTCAGAAGATGCCCAAGCTCAAGATAACCAACACACTGAGGGTATTGACTACTATTACGCTTTCACCCTCAAGGGACAAATCCGAAAATACTTCTTCTTTGGGCAATTTCTCGACCCGACCTACAAACAGCGAATGTTTGACGGTGCTAAAACCTGGACAGAAACAGACCCCAAGGGACGTCCTCACCCCATTTATGGTAAGGGAAAAGGTGGTGATGGTTGGGGACCGGATGTGCGAGGAGGTTGGGTGGATGGACGCAACACCGATAATCTCCGGGCAATGCGAGAGATTGCCGTTTATCTGATGGCGGAGGAAACCGGGAATGAAGAGACTAGGCGTCTGTATAAAAAGAAAATTCAGCGCTATGTCTGGGCGCTATACAACATTGGTATGGGAGAGTGGGACTCAGAGACTTACCATGGTCACACCTTTGCGGCTTACCTAAATCTCTACGACTTTGCGAAGGAGCCGGAGGTGAAACAACTGGCGAAAGCGGCTCTAGATTGGATGTCAGCGGCGGCAGCAGTGAAATATTATCGAGGTGGTTTTGGTGGACCGACTAAGCGGGATTACGGCAAAAGTAATGTGGTATACGGAGCCAGTGCTGCCCGTCTGTTCTGGCTTTATTTTGGCGATGTTACCTTAGTCAATCCTAAGCCAGAACGGGATGTGATTCACGTAATTACTAGCGCCTATCGACCTCCCCAGGCGGTGGTCAAGTTAGCTCGTAAGCAGTTTCAGAAGCCTGTGGAAATCCTGGCGAGTAAACCAGTCTATGAAAATTGGAAACCTGGAGGTGAGGATAAACCAGGATATTGGGAAACCACCTTTTTTGGTCATACCTATCAGTTGGGGAGTGTGGCCGGTGAGTTCCCCGCTGGTGATGTCGGACCATTCAAGCTAATGGCATACAATCAAGAGCGGGGTGTGGATTATTTTGTTGCTAATACCGGTGGTGATTGGGTGAAGCCAGGAAAAAATCAGGGAGACCAAGTTGGGCAATACCGTAACCTAGTTCTTTGGTTAAGACCAGCTACGGATAGACCATTCTTTTTCCAATTACCTAAGACGGCTCAAGTAGAAATAGAAGACGGTATTTGGTTCTTTAAACTGGAGAAAACCTGGTTAGCGATTCGCTCAATTAATTTGGATACCTATACTGAGGTGGCTATACCGAACCAGAAATTCGCCCAGCTCTATAGTCAGGAAAAAACTCTGAAGGCAACAACCCTAGGCAATAGCTATGCTGGCTTTGCTCTAGAAGTGGGAGAAGAAGAATCTCATGGTAACTATGAGGATTTTAAACAGGCAGTTAAGACAAAAAGTAAGTTAGATTTACGTGAAATTGACCTAGGTAAAGTCCAGTGGATTGGTAGCACTGGTGAGAGTATTCAACTGACCTACAATCCTAAAAATGACTTGCAAAGTCTGACCCGAAATGGGAAAGAACATGACTGGTCAAAACACCTTGATCTCTACAAACCCGTTAATGATAATGAACCGATTTCTCTAGGTTGGAAAATAGGTAATCTCCGGGTTGACGCAGGGGATTTGGTGTTTAAAAATTGAGTGTTAAGTGTTGAGTGTTGATCCCTAAATATTCCGTAAGAGGATGTCTGAAGCCACTAGTCAGCACTTAAATGGTAATACAAGTCATTTTGGATTAACGGTTGATGATATAATTCATTGATTCTGGAATTTAAACTAACTGGTGTTGAAGGAGTTGTAATCCCTTCAGCGCATCCTCGTTGGTTAGGTCTGGTGCCCTGAGAAGCACAAGGTTAGTATTTTCAATCTTCATCGGTTAAGCAAACACCATTAGCACCCTACTAGAGTGACTGATAGGAAAATTGTCAGACATGTTATAGCGCTACGCGCAAGGCATGCTAGCAATAGTTTCCTAGAACAGCTTTTGTTGGTTGTATCAATGTCCTACCCTTAATGGTTAGTGCTATAAGTTAGGATTTTAGTTCCCATATATTTGTAATAAAACAAAAAAAATAACTCTTTATGGATAAATCTCTATTTTTATATCAAGAAAATCCTAAAAATCAGAAAACTATCAAGCCGAAGCGGCAAATTTATCCTTTACTACTGAGCCTATTGGGTTTAAGCCTAGCTGGGATAGCTGTGTCAAGCAAGTATTTTGTATCAACATCCCAAGATAGAACCATCCTACTAAGTGGTCGGATTGAGGGCGACGAAACTGATATTGGGACGAAAGTTGGAGGTAGAGTTAATTTTGTCGCTGTGCAGGAAGGTAAAGAAGTAAACAAAGATCAGAAGATTGTGCGCCTTGACGATCGAGAAATTCAAGCTCAGTTAAAAGGTGCTACTGCTCGTTTAGTTTCTGCTCAGCAACAGGAACTTCATGGCCGTCTGCAAATCAATTTAGTGGAAAGTCAAATTTTGGAGGTGCAGCTAAATCTCAAAAAATCACAAGAAGATACCAGAGGTCAAGTCTTACAAGCTGAGGCATCAGTTGCCGCTAATATTGCTCAACTTAATCAAGCGTTTGCTAAGTTAGAAGAAGCTCAATCTGAATTAAACTTAGCAAAAGCTAATCGCGATCGCTTTGCTCAATTGGTGGAGCAGGGAGCCGTAAGCAAACAACGATTTGACCAAGCTCAGACAACGTTTGAAAAAGCCCAAGCAACTGTTAAAGCAAGTCAAGCATCAGTTAATGCCATCGGTAAATTAGTAAACGTAGCACAGGGTAAGTTAGTACAAGCCCAAACCTCTACTCTCAACCCAGAGATGATCAACGCTCAACTGAGCAGATTACAAACTCAGTTAGCCCAGGCTCGTTTACAACTGGCTATGGTTCAAGCTGAAGTTGAGATTGCCAAAGCTTTCCAACAAGAAATTAAAAGCAAAATAAGTGATCTAGAAATTGCCAGTCCCATTGATGGTGTGGTTATTACTCGTCTGGTTGAACCAGGGGAAATAGTTAGTGCTGGTCAAACACTCTTAACGGTGATCGATCCCAACAATGTTTATCTACGAGGATACGTTCCTCAAGGAGATATTGGCAAAATTCGAGTAGGACAGAAAGCTAAGGTATTTCTTGATTCATACCCAGATCAACCTTTAAGTGCTACAGTGACTAGTATTGATAGTCAAGCATCCTTTACTCCGGAGAATATCTATTTTAGAGAAGACCGTGTAAGACAAGTCTTTGGAATTAAAATAACTATTGATAATCCTGGGGGGTTTGCTAAACCAGGAATGCCAGCAGATGCGGAAATTATTACTGAATTGAAGGCTAATTAAATTACTATTTATGCATGGCTGAAAATTATCATAGCATGAATAACTTTAAAACTGCTATAATTATCATTAAAAGTGCGGTATAGCATAAAATTAAATGGTTTATTGTGACGAAGATCAATGTATAACCTATAAATTTCAGTAAAGATCATGATGGAGGAATAGTTATCAAATAATTTTATAAAATAAACTTTATGAAAACTGTAATCATTGTTGGTGCTGGACCCTGCGGACTATTAATGGCTCACTATTTGTTGCAACGTGACAGTAAATATCGTGTCGAGCTATATGACAAACGCCCTGATCCAAGACTTAATCCCGTGTCAAGTGCTCGCTCCTACAGTATTTTGCTAGGATTCCGAGGACGAGCTGCCCTTCGTGAAGTCGGTTTAGAGTCGTTGGCAATAGAACGGGGAACAATGCCTTTGGGACAAGAAATCCGTAACTCCCGTGGAGTCGTTCAATCTATTTCACGAAAAAAACCTCGACTCCTGATCGAGCGCAATGTTCTCACTAATCTTCTTTTAGAAACCTTGACCAAACGCTATGATGCTAGTCGCTTAAAGATACACTTCAAACACGAATGCATAGCTGTGAATTTAGAAGCAAAATCGGCTGTTTTTCAGTCAGCTTCAGGCTATCAACTATGCAAAGCCTATGATTTGTTGATTGGGGCTGATGGGGTACGGTCTCAAGTCAGAAATATACTACAACATACAACCGGTCTTGAGGTCAAGCTCCGCAAAAGTCCAGTTGATCTTAAAGCTTTAACGCTATGCTGTCCTGAAAATCATCCTGAGTTGCAGTTAGATAGGAATAGTGTTCATATTTATTCTTTGGGATCGGCTGGAGCTCTCCTGTGTTGGCCTACACCCAATAGAAATTACAACGGTGTAGTTATATTTACTTGGGGGTATAATAGTTTATCTAGTATCTCATCAGGTTTAGATATTTCAACTTTCTTCCACAAACATATGGGATATTTCAGTCAGTTGATATCGCCAGAAGAAGCTGATGCTTTTGCCCAGAAGTCTTTCTCCCAAACCACAACGGTTATCTGTAGTCACTATCATTTTGGCGACAGTGTATTGTTGGTGGGAGATGCCGCTCATGCCGTTTCACCCATTATCGGCCAGGGATGCAGTGCGTCTCTTGAAGATGGTCTAGTGTTTAACCAACTACTAGATGAATATGATGATAATTTAACCCAAGCTGTCCCTAAATATACCCAACGCCGTCACCCCGATATGATCGCCCTAGAGCAAATGAGCGATAGCCTGATTCCTTTACATGGTTATCTAGCAAGTTTAATGTTGCTGAAACACATTGTTGATCGCACACTCCATCGCTGGTTTCCCAAGCTTTGGGCTTCCTCTTCAGTGGATATGATAGCAGAAAGTACTATCCCCTACCGTCATATTTTGCAAAGCCATTCCCGTTGGTTTAAAATGATTAATGCCTTAAATCAGCTAATTCTGTGGAAAGGAAAACATTAATTTAATTAGAAACTATTTTTAATAAATCTATTCACTGATAAATTTAAAGGTAAATATGATTGACCAGAACTTTTTAGTTAAACCGATGTGAGAGTTGTTCAAGTTAAAATTTAAATCGCGCTCAGTCCATAAAATAGTAAAAGGAAATTTTAAAATGGCAAAAATTGCGGTAGTAGGAGCAGGTCCATCGGGTTCTTCAACAGGATACCATCTAGCTAAAAATGGTCATCATGTAACCTTAATTGATAAAGAATCTTTTCCCAGAGATAAAGCTTGTGGAGATGGTATCACTGCTAAAGCAGTTAGGGCATTGACAAAAATGGGGATTGATTATGAGTATTTAAAAAAATTAGCTTCAGAGTATTATTTATGGAATTCTTCAATAATTAGTTATTATAGCCAAGAATATCACCAAGAATATAGTGATTGGAGTATTTGTATTCCTAGATATATTTTTGACAATATTATCTACGAAAAAGCTATTGAGGCTGGATGTATTAATCACCAACAATCTGTTAATAATATTTCTCAATTTAGATCTAATTTTAACCACGAATTTGATTATATAGTTGATGCTCGTGGAATTTTTGCTGGTGAATGTAATGTTATTGGTATTCGTGAATATTGGACTTTACCTATAGAGTTATTCCCTCATTATTATCATTCTAATATACAAGTTTATCTTGAACAAGAGTTAGGATCTCAAGAGTTAGGATCTAACGGATATCTTTGGATTTTTCCAGTGGGTTTAAATGATAAATTATTGAAGATTAATGTAGGACTTGGTTTGTCTCTCAAGGATTATGAGAGAAGAGGAACTAATTTGATTCGTTTCTTTGACGAATTTGTGGTCAGGCATCATGTTGCAGGTAAGTTTCTAGATAATGTAGTTACTAGAACTAGAAAAAAAGTATATCCATTAGCTACAACTAAGTGGAACAATAAAATTTATGAAAATAATATTTTTAAGGTTGGTGATGCTGCAAATTTAACAGATCCTGTTACGGGGGAAGGTATTCATAATGCTATTGCTAGCGGTTTTTATTTAGCCCAAGCAATTAATATGAGTGAAGATATTGAAAGTGTTAAAATTAATTATCAAAAATTCTACCAAAAATATTTTCAAAATAAACTAAGAACAAGACTATTGCAAGAAAAAATGTTGTCACTTCCTGTACTCAGAAATTTCTTGCTATACAAGATAGGTAAATTAAGTAAATAATATGTTCTTGTGAGAGCCTGTCAAGCACTTTTATTTTTGACATTCTTTTAGTACCCTAGCTGTTTATCTGCCTTTTAGCTGTTTTACCTTCCTATGTGCGGTTTAAGATGAATTGATAATATCCCAAAGCACCTTGGTTGATATTAAAAGTAAAAGGCATTAATAGACTGGGAACAGCATTTCTAACCAGGTATTTGGGCAGTAAAAAAGTGAAAAGTTTTGACCGCCAATAAGATTGAAAAAAAAGTAGTGACAGCGATTGCAGGCGTAAAATAGTCGGTTGTATGGCGAAGGTTAAGTCTTCTATTATTTCCACAGAAAAACCCACATTTCTGGCAACCTCAGTCCAATCTTCAACTTCAGAAAAACCATGTCGTATTGCCATGCCAATTTCAGTAAGTTGAGTTAAGGTTTGTAACTCTTGAGAAAAACTTTCCAGTTTAGCTTGACGATAACCATCAAAAACAACCAGTTTTCCCCCTGGACGGAGGAGGCGGAAAATTTCAGCTAAGGTGATATGAGGTTGAGCTGCGTGACATAGACACTCGCAAGCAAACACCAGATCGAATGATTGTGACGGGAAATTTAAGCAATTAAAGTCCCCAATTTTAAAAGTTAAGTTGGTCAAATCCCTTCCCTTGCGATTAGCTATGGCGATATGCGACGGTGTTAAATCGATGCCAAAAAATTTAACATTGGGATATTTATGAGCTAAAAATAGACTATTAAATCCTTTGCCGCAACCCACTTCTAGAACGTTCGTTGCACCCAGCTTATCGATTTGTTCAGCGACAAGTCGAGGTTGAGCTTGGTAGCCATCAACGTGAAAAACACCATCAAAATTTAATGCCATGTGAATGGCATCTTCAGCGGAATGATAGAGACGATAACCTAACTCGCTCTGGGTGTAGTAAGGAACTGTAATATCGGCATTAAATTCTTTTAACATGCGATCGCGACCAAAAAAGTTATCAATTTGAGCAATGGCATTTTCTAAGGATAGTTCTTCAGTTGGTTGATAAGAATTCTTTTTTAGACCTGCTGTCAGAAGTTTAAGAATTATTTTTTTCATGCTATTTCAATAAAAATCAGTGGCTAATCTATCTATATTACCGATACCAATTTCAGGTTAATTATGATACTTTTGCCACTTCAAAAGATACAAGCATAGGATAAACAATCCTACGGCTACTATCACCAGTAAAAGTAAGGGTTGCCACAACAGATCAAACCCAATTCCTTTTAGTAGAACACTACGCAGAATAAAGATGTAATAGTGCAGTGGATCTAGAAGGGTCAATCCTTGAAACAAAGGAGGCATGGCTTCAATGGGGGTGTAAGCTCCAGATAACTGCACTAGAGGCAAATTAATAAAAAGCGTGGTCAGAAATGCTTGTAGCATATTCTGGTTTAGCAGACCTAAGATTAGTCCTAGTTCAGATGTCAGCAGAATATAAACACAGGTGCTAGTCATAAACATTAGCCAACTACCACGAAATGGTAGGTCAAAGACAACTTGGCTAAAGCCGGTTGCCATCAGCACCATGACTAGGGTGATAGCCAAAAGGGGAAGCAGTTTGCCTAGAAGCACTTCCCAAGGAAGTAGGGGAGTAAGCAAGAGTTGTTCAAAAGTGCCATAGTCTTTTTCTGCTGTCATGGTGGAGGCAGCGGCAAAAGTGCTAATTGCTGTCAAAATTACCCCCAATACCCCCGGCACAAAATACCAACTGCTCACCAGTCCGGGGTTATATAAAATAGTTGTCTGTAGATTAATCAGGGAAGATTCAGGGGAATTGTCATTACGATAGCGATACTGACGGATGATTTGGCTGAGATAACCCCGAAGAATACCGACTCGATTAGCATCAACACCGTCAATCAGGACTTGCACCTCAGCTAAGTTACCTTGAGAGAGTTGGCGATCAAACTCTGGGGGAATTACAAGAGCAACCTTGACTTCTCCTGCGAGTAGCGATCGCTCTAAATTCTTTTCTTGTAAAGTTTGTACAGTGGGGACAACCACATCACTAGCAGTTAGAGTCGCCACAAACTCTCGACTGGCTGAGGATTGGGCATAGTCCACTACCCCTAAGCTAACCTGTTCAACACTGGGATTAAGGGCAAAGCCGTAAACTGTCATGTAAAATAGCGGTGCCAAGACAATTGTGATAAGAAGCTGGCGATCTCGGAAGATATTGGTCATGTCCTTGAGCACAACTGCCCAAACACCTATACCTGAGAAAAATCCCAGTTTCATCTTCCCCATGCTCAATTACGGTTTCCTATCTCTGCCGAATTCGCCACCACGATAACATGAACATTCCAATTGTGAGCAGGAATAGAATAGGAATAACGTGGCCAATACGAAGCCAGCCCGCACCTACTAGAAATGCGTCTCGGGTGAGTTCAATATAGTAACGAGCTGCCACGATATTAGCAACCAGTGACAGTGGCCAAGGAATATTCTTGACTGGATAGAGAAAACCTGACAGCCAGACAGCCGCTAATAGTCCAGTATTCATAACAGTTTGGACAGCAACCAAAGCTTGCTTGGAATAAACCCCAATGAGTAATCCATAAACCACACTGACCATCAAAAACAGCCCAGTGCCAACTAGCAGCGGCCAAGGATTTGCTACTGGCCAGAGGTCAAACAGCAACCCACCCAACCCCATCAACAGTACTGCTTCGCCGATGGCAATCACTACATAGGCCAAAGCCTTCCCGATCAGAAACTCCCAAGCACTAATCCCTGATGCTTTGACCTGAACCAAGGTACCTTGTTCTTTCTCCCGTACCACGGCCATCGCTGCCACTAGAGCAGGATAGGTAAACAAAACAATAGCGTAAACTCCAGGTACGATATAGAGGGATTCCCTTCGCCCCGGATTAAACCAGATACGGGTATGAGCGAAAACATCGGGACGCTGAGTCTGGAAACCCTGTTTTTCCAAGAAAAATTGAGTGGTAGCACGAAGGCTGTTCTGGATTACCCGAGCATTGTTCACATCTGTGCCATCGATTATGACCTGCAGGGCATTGATTTTTCCCTTTTTCAATTGGTGCGAAAAGTCGGGAGGAATCACCACTATTGCTTGAGCGATGCCCCGATCAAGCAAGTCCATGCCATCGGTTGTGGTAGCTGCTACAGGCTTAAACTGATTAGTGGCAAAAACCTGCTCAATATAGGCTCGACTGAGGGGGCTATTGTCAAAATCTCTGACGCCTAATGGTACATCCTTAATTTCAAGGCGAATGGCAAAACCAAAAATCAGCATGGTCATTAAAGGCAACAAGAATACCAATGCTGCCCCTAGGCGATCGCGACGAAATTGCGCCAGTTCTTTGATGCACTGAGCCAAAATCCTGTCCATCGCGCTACCTTTTTTGAGGATGTTGTGAAATGTTGAGAAACGCTGCTTCTAAGGAGAAGGGGATGGGAGTGATTTGGTGAGGCTGGACTTCTACCGAAGCTAGATAATCCTGTAGCTGGGACATATGTGACGGCTGATCCAGAATCATCTGGATGCGATCGCCCATAAATACCATGCGCCAAGGCTCAAACTGTTGTTCTAAGCTATAGAGGGTGTTTTTGGGAGAGGCAGACAAAATTTCTACGAGGGTACCGGTTTGCTGGGCTTTAATAGCGGCAGGAGACCCTTGCAGAATTAGCTCTCCCAACCGCATAAACAGCAGATTAGTGCAGTATTCCGCCTCTTCCATAGAGTGGGTAGTGACAACAATCGCTGTACCTTGGCGGGCAAACCCCTGAAGAATTTGCCAGAACTGCCGTCGCACCAGAATATCCATGCCACTGGTAGGTTCATCTAGAAACAGGATATCTGGCTCGTGTAGAATAGCAGCTCCAAAAGCGACTCGCTGTTTATTACCCCCAGATAGATTTCTAAGTCGTTGATGAGCCGACTGGGTTAAGCCAAAAGTCTGAAGTATCCAATCGATGCGAGCATTACGTTGCTGACGAGGAACTCCATAAGCTCGACCAAAAAAAGACAAATTTTCTAGGATGGTTAAGTCTGGATACAACGTCAATTTCTGACTCATGTAGCCAATTCTTTGCTTTACTGAGGGTGAATGGGGTAGCAAATGCTCAGATGTGTAGTAAATTTTTCCACTACTGGGGCGCAGTAGACCACATAGGAGCTTCATGAGTGTCGTTTTGCCAGCACCATTGGCCCCCAGCAGTCCCAAAATTTCACCTCGACTAATAGTAAAGCTTAGCGATCGCACGGCCTGAAAAGTACCATAAACCTTGCTGACCTGATCAACCTTCACTATCCAATTGCCATTAGAAGCTGAGTTATAGGGTGGTGAAGATCTCTGGGACACTTTAGAGAACAACCCTGGAAAACTTGCCTTTACCCCTGAAGATCGCTGCAAATGATTGGCCATTACATGCTCCAGTGTAGGATTGGCAGGCTGTATCCGAGCTGAGGGCAGTTGGTGAAGATGTAATATTTGTTGTATGGCCTCCTCTGCAGAGATAGCCTGTTTGCTCACAAAAACCATCATGCGATCCCCTAGGGGTTTGAGATCTACGACTGGAGTATCGTTACTAGCGATCGCATTTAGCAAAGCCTTTTCAGTTGCGGCAAAAATTGACCCCGATGCCAACATTGGATCCTCAGGCACCACCTCAAAACAAGATAAGTCCATACTGGCACGCAAATCTTCTGGAGGTCCTATTTGTTGAATAGTACCGTTGTGGATTAAGGCAACGCGATCGCAGCGTTCTGCCTCATCTAGATAATGGGTTGCCACCACAATAGTGGTACCCTGCTGAGCAATTTTTGCTAAAAAGCTCCAAATCTCACGGCGGAAGACAGCATCAATACCAGTAGAGACCTCATCCAACAGTAGAATTTGGGGTTGGGTAATCAATGCACAGCATAGAGCCAGCTTTTGCTTCATTCCCCCCGATAAATCTCCTGCTAATCTATCAGCAAAAGGCTTAAGGGCTAACCATTGGAGATATTGCTTTCGGCGAGATTGAAAGATTTCCTCGGGTAGACGACGCATTTTAGCGTAGTAACGGAGGTTTTCGTCTACACTCAAATCGGAATATAGTGAAAACTGTTGTGTTAAGTATCCTAGGGATGACCGCACCATTGCTGGTGGTTTTCCCATGACCCGAATCATTCCAGACGTTACTTTTTGTACCCCAGCTAAAGCTTTTATTGTGGATGTTTTACCAGCGCCGTTGGTACCTATCAAGCCAAAAATCTCGCCGGGATACACTTCAAAGTCAATGCCATTTACAGCAACATATTTATCGTAATACTGTCGTAATTCTTTTACTTGAATAATGGCTTGATTTTGTTTCATTCTGACTTTTTAGTTTGTTGAATCCTGTGCTAATACCCTGGGTGGCGACAATTATTAGTTAATTATTAGACTATAATAGTAAGCTATTAGCTAACTAAAAGTTCTAAAACTAATTAGAGGGTATGGGCAGGAAATCGTAAGCGCTGGAAGTGTTCGGATTCGGACGAATTTTTACCAGTTGGACTGAGCCATTGCGATCGCCTGAACGCAAAAACCGAATTGAACCAGATACTCCAGGGGCTAAAAAGTCTGAGGCTGATAGGGCTTCTTGAACACCAGCACGAGTAGGATTACGTTTGAGGGCTTCTATCAAAGCTTGGGTTCCATCGTAAGCCATGGCTGTGCGCCAGTTAACCTCGGCATTCCAAAGGGCTTTGGATTTACGGACAAAGTCTAATCACTTATAATAAAAGTGGAGAGTGCAGACCAATTTTCAGGTAGCTCATACCATGCATGACAATGAGGATTGACATGCAGTCACGCTACGGGAACGATCTTCCGTCGCAGACAAAGTAGTTGAACAGCCATGCCTTGAGTCGTGCCCTACAGTAGTGCCACCGCAGCCACGCTCGTAGAGCCGTTGGAGAGCTCGCCATTGCGGATGCGGGAGTCTTCGAGCTTCTTTGGCTCCCGACTTACTGTCGCTTAAATAATTCCTCAACCACTGCTAATTAAGGCACTCACCATCCAGGTAATGGTGTTTAGATGGCGCAGATCGAGGGTAGCTCGGGCAGTCAGCCTTTTGCCTCTTGCCTCTTGCCTTTTGCCTTGTCAACACCCACGGTTTATGAGACTTATGCAAAAGGTCTACTCTATGTCTGGTTTCGCTTCCCAAAAAGCTCGTGACCGCTACTATCGAAAGATTACCAACTCTGATGATTCAGGAATTTGATGTCTGCGCCTAAATGTAGTGCTAAATCTACAAAAAAAAGTGTCCGTCAGTCACATTAACAGGAGATACGCAAGCACGCTACATAGCCAAAATCTGTTGAACGCGCACCGGAGAGTCGCTCCTAATCGGGCAAATACAGCGCAGATGAATCGGTCCGTTGAGGGTGCAACTACCCCCCCTGAACGATTCCAACAGCTTTAAGGCACCCACTCATCATGCGCCCCTTTCCTGGCAATTTAAGTATTTCCGAAGCTTATCCCACTTATACATTTTTGACATCTGACGGCGGAGCTCATGGGCTGTTTCTGGTGCATTATCTGGTGTATAATTGAAACGCCGTTCTGGCCTGTATTCGAGAGACAGCTGCGTTCGCTTGACCTCCTCAAGGGCAAAGAACTTGGGGTCATAACTCTTGCTTTTGTCCTCTTCATACAGCTTGCTAAGGACCTCCAAAATCACCACAAGGGCAAAGTCCATGCCAGCAGTAACCCCGCCACCAGTAATCCGGTTGCGGTCGATGCACACCCGTTCATCCACCGGTGTGACATTGGGGTAGCAGTTGAGTAGTTCTGAATAAGCCCAATACGTTGCCGCCTTGTGTCCATCAAGGAGCCCAGCTTCGGCCAGGATAAACGCTCCCGTACAGACAGAGGTGACATATTGAGCGTTTTCGCCTTTTTCCCGAAGGAATTCGAGCGGGTTTTTTTGTTTGTATTTTTTGTCTTTTTTTTCTTTTTTTAGTTCTTTCAACTGGGACAATACATCGCCGGTACCGCCAACAACCAGAACGTCAATATCGGGACAATTATCAAACCCGTAGCATGGGAGCAGATCTATACCAGAATCGGCTGTTACAGGTTCGCCATCCTCTGAAAATGTAAAGTGAGAAAACTCGTCAACCGTATTGAAGAATTGCAATGGTCCATAAACATCTAGCATAGTGATATTCTCGTAGAGATAAATACCGACTTTTGTTTTACTATTGTCTTCTTTACGCATCATTTATTAGCTCCATTAATTATTTTAAATAGGCCAGTTGATACCCACTATATATTCCCTAGAATTTATTGTCAATAGAGAGTGCTAAAACGACCCCATGAATAAAATTACATGAACAGGGGTTTAATGCCGAGAATTATTGGGGTTTTGATTCTTAAAATTGCGGCTATCGCTCTCAGTTCAAGAGCGATAGCCTCGGGGCATTGAGCTATATTTAGGGTCTTTGCGTAAGTCCTGATTCAGAAAGATAGGAGGAAAGAATAGCGCCCGTTAATTCTGAGCGTAAATGACAATGCTGTCAACAGTTAGCCGATCATTCACACGTGTTTTATCCTGGTTAATCTCAATGGAAACAGAATGTGGATTGAACTGAGAGAAGTTATTAATTTGCTTATATAGAATATCAGAAATAGAAAATGTAAATTTTTTTGATTTAGGAATCTCGCTATCTAATACGAAGAAAGTCATACCACCCACAAGGTAGGTGTCAATCAATGTATTTTCGTCTTTCATTATCTCATTCTTTTCAGATTGGTCCTTGGGCAAATTGAGATAGATTTCGTAGAGACCGCGCGGTTTTCCTGTATAGGTGACGTTTACGTCCAACTTTAAACGAGGTGAAGTATACTTCTCACCATTATTAGGCTGCAATGATTTCAGTAGCTCGCGGTACAGATTGTTCACCTCAATCGTCAAGTTCAAATTTTTATCTCTTCCTATAGTTGTCGTAGTCTTATTCTCACCCAGGGTTGTTTTAGGGGGGGAACTAGCCTTTGTCTCTGACTTGTCATTATCAGAGTAATTCGGAATAGAGATATCATCGTAATTATAGTCTGTGTTGTATACAGCATGATGGACCTCCTGCATAGTGTAGCCTTTAGCCTCACCGCTTGTTTCAAAAAATTGATAAGGCCAACTAACTTGCTCCAATTCCTGTTGTGAAACATGTATATTTTTCTTCTTAGTCCATTGCGCCCACAGGCGGTCGATGTTCGCGTGATGGAGCCAAAATATGGGGTCAAAGCCCGCACTTTCCACACTGGCCATTAAGCCATACTGTGGGATTTCATTCTCCTGAAAATAGCGGTTAAATATTTTATTAAAAGGAATAGGCAGATACGATTTGTTCTTATAATATTCTGCAAACCCACCGCCAATATAAGTATGCATTTTCCCGTGTATACCCTTCTCTAAGAGACTGGAAAAATCCTTAAATGTCTGAGCATCCTTAATATTTTGGAAATCATTTTCTAACTGCCTACGAAAAATTTTAGAAAAATGAGGATCAATATCAATGGGTTTCCCATGATTCAAATTAAAATCTCGTCCCGACTCATAGAGGGAGTTGCTATTATCAGATTTGCTATCATCACGAGAGTGCTGAAACTCTTCGGGCATAGTGAGCCGCTCTATGAGCGGCTTAGTCTTAGGTATTTCATCATCGTCTAAGCTGATATAGTCCCAATAAGGAAGGCTGAAATTTCGATCGTCGGACAATTCGCGCACAATTTTTTCAAAATGATCCAAATAAAGTCGGTGCCAAGGCAAAAAGTGAATACCTGAACTCTGAGCAGCCTGATTGTTAGCATGGGTACAGTTATCCCAAGAAGCCCTCAATTTATCACTGCCAGGATAGCGACCGTTCAATGTCTTTTCATCAAACTTAAAATTGGAATACTCGGGACAAAGCTCATTCTTAGCAGCGATTCCTGATAACTCATTTCCTTTAGTCGGGACCCAGTGAATGGCACCTTGGTAATACCAGCTCAGTGGGTCTGTACATTTCTTATCTTTCATTATGCTGAGAGCTTTCTTGAGAGAGGCGAGGTTCCTTTTCCCATCCTCGCTCTTAGCGTCATAGCGAATATAAGGCTTTCTTACATTTGATGCGGTACTATCAGCAATAGCATCCTCAGTAAATGTGCTTACGGACAAAAAAACACATGCAAACAAAACAATCAAGATCTTGCGTAGAAAAGGACTGAAAAAATCCATAACCAATCTTTCACTATTCCAATTAGGGGGATGAATAGCAACTGCAAAACAACTTAAGCGCTTAGGGTAATCCCTTTTTCAGTAAGGCTTTCAGAGCTTAAGTATTGCTAACTTTTGCGTTCGATAACGATATATTAAGGGTCTGAGGCTTCGAATTCTCAGAGGGGTTAATTGGTAGTTTTTTGAAGAGTTTTTGGCACGGTTGCTATTCGCGCCCCAATTACTATTACAGTTTCTGATATAGTATTAACTTTGTCAAGACAAACAATTAATTTGTCAAGACAAACAATTAATTTGTCAAGACAAACAATTAACAGGACATACGCAAGCACGTTACATAGGCAAAATCTGTACTCAGTACTACTGTCGAGATGGTATGACAAGATTTAAGTAGAGCAGAGTTACCTGATTCTGGGTGAATCAGTCACAGAGCGAGATAGTTGTTCATTTAAATGATTCACTAGTTGTAGTGTTTACCACATTTTCTAATTTTTGTCAATACTATTTTGACTGATAATCACTGAGATGTGATATAGCGCTATAGTTTTGCGCCTGCCAAGTCATGGAATTCTATTCAGTAGACGTAAAACTAAAGAAATAATCAAGGTTTCAGCGGTTGTTTACCTGTTCGTAATCTCCGTTCCCGTAGCGTGACCTACGGTCAACCGCTTTTGGTAAACAACAAAAAATCCCCCACCGGAAGGCAGGAGATTTAAATTAATTACCTACAATTTAAATACCTAAAAAGCTAGTTTCAGCAACCATTAGCCAAATGCACCAGCTGTCGAGGCAATCAAGAATGCCGCGTAGGTAAGTATATAACCAACCGTGAAGTGGGTTAAACCAACCAGACGAGCTTGAACGATGGACAGTGCAACAGGCTTATCCTTCCAGCTAACCAAGTTAGCCAGAGGAGTACGCTCGTGTGCCCAGACCAAGGTTTCGATTAGCTCTTGCCAGTAACCACGCCACGAGATCAGGAACATGAAACCAGTTGCCCACACTAGGTGTGCCAACAGGAACATCCAAGCCCAGACCGACAGGTTGTTCGTAGCATAGACGTTGTAACCATTGATCAACGGAGCAGAGTTAGCCCACAGGTAATCCCGGAACCAGCCCATGAGATAAGTAGAGTTCTCATTGAACTGAGCCACGTTACCTTGCCAGACGCACAGATGCTTCCAGTGCCAGTAGAAGGTCAACCAACCTAAGGTGTTCAGCATCCAGAACATGGCGAGGTAGAAGGCATCCCAAGCAGAGATGTCGCAAGTACCGCCACGACCAGGACCATCACAAGGGAAGGCGTAACCGAAGTCCTTCTTATCGGGCATTAGCTTGGAACCACGGGCATCCAGCGCACCCTTGACTAGAATCAGGGTGGTGGTGTGCAGACCTAGAGCGATCGCATGGTGTACCAAGAAATCGCCAGGACCAATGGTCAGGAACAGGGAGTTAGCTCCGCTGTTGATGGCATCGAGCCAGCCAGGAAGGTAAGCTGCACCAGCGCCAGCAGCTAAGCTATCGGAATTGGACAGCAGAGTGTCAAAGCCGTATAGCAGTTTACCGTGAGCCGCTTGGATGAACTGAGCAAATACTGGCTCAACCAGGATTTGCTTCTCGGGGGTGCCGAAAGCAACCACGACGTCGTTGTGGACATAGAGTCCTAAGGTGTGGAAACCTAAGAACAGAGTTACCCAGCTCAGGTGAGAAATCAGAGCTTCTTTGTGTTCCAGCATCCGGGCTAACACATTATTCTTATTAGCCTCTGGGTCATAATCCCGTACAAAGAAGATAGCACCATGAGCGAATGCTCCAACCATCAAGAAACCAGCAATGTACTGATGGTGAGTATACAGTGCTGCCATCGTGGTGTGATCCTTGGCTATGAATGCATAGGACGGCATCGCATACATATGTTGGGCTACCAAGGAACAGACCACACCCAAACAAGCCAGGGCTAACCCTAACTGGAAGTGGAGAGAGTTGTTGATGGTGTCATATAGACCCTTGTGACCCTCACCTAACATGCCCCCAAAGGGAGTACTTGCTGGCGGATTGTGGGCGCTATGAATCTCCTTGATGCTGTGACCAATACCCCAGTTGGTGCGGTACATATGACCGGCAATGATGAAGATCACTGCGATCGCCAAGTGGTGATGGGCGATATCGGTCAGCCACAAGGACTCAGTCTGGGGATGGAAGCCACCCAAGAAGGTCAGAATCGCTGTCCCTGCACCGTCAGAGGTACCAAAGATGTGTCCAGCGGTATCTGGGTTCTGGGCATAGACTCCCCAATTCCCGGTAAAGAAAGGTCCTAATCCAGCTGCGTGGGGTTTGACACTCAGGAAGTTATCCCAACCAACCCGCTGTCCGCGAGATGCGGGGATAGCCACGTGAATCAAGTGACCTGCCCAAGCTAAGGAGCTAACACCAAACAAACCTGCCAAGTGGTGATTCAGCCTAGACTCTGCATTCTTGAACCAGCTCAAGCTGGGGCGGAATTTAGGCTGTAAGTGCAACCAACCTGCAAACAGTAATAGGGATGACAACAATAACAAGAACATGGCACCACCATGCAGTTGGTTATTGGTTGTCATACCAATGGTGTAAAACCAGTGGTAAACACCGGAATAGGCGATATTTACGGGGCTAGAAGCACCAGCTTGGGTGAAGGCATCAATTGCCCCTGAGCCAAATTGGGGATCCCAAATCGCGTGGGCGATGGGCTTAATAGTTTCAGGATCTTTAATCCACTCTTCAAAGTTACCTTGCCAGGCGACGTGGAACAGAGTGCCAGAAGTCCACAAGAAAATGATTGCAAGATGGCCGAAGTGAGAAGCAAAAATCTTTTGATATAGATTCTCCTCGGTCATGCCATCATGGCTTTCAAAGTCATGGGCTGTGGCAATCCCGTACCAGATTCGACGTGTTGTCGGATCTTGAGCGAGGTCCTGGCTAAATTTTGGAAATTTTGTTGCCATATGCTTTTAAGGAAATTCTCCTCGCTGACCTATGAGACTTATGCAATCATGCTGCTCATTGTTTTTTCTTAATTAACCCCCTGGAACCGAAGTTCCAGGTTGCTTAGGGTATCGACAGGCGAGACACAGGTTATGGTATCCCACTCAAGGTTTCGCATCGATTCCTGGTAAGCAGTTATCCCACTGACAGGATTCGTGCTATGAAGAATGACCAGGTAACGACGATTCCTCCCAGGAGGTAGTGAGCTACCCCCACAGCCCGACCCTGAGTGATGCTCAGAGCACGAGGCTGAATTGATGGGGCTACTTTCAATTTATTATGAGCCCAAACGATGGATTCGATCAGTTCTTGCCAGTATCCACGACCACTAAATAGGAACATCAGGCTAAAGGCAAAGACGAAGTGACCAGCTAGGAACATTATGCCGTATGCCGACAGAGCTGAGCCGTAAGATGTGATTACATTTGAGGCTTGTGCCCACAAAAAGTCCCGTAACCAGCCATTGATGGTGATCGCACTTTGGGCAAAGTTGCCATTGGCAATGTGAGACACAGTGCCATCCGGGAATACTGTTCCCCAGACATCAGATTGCATCTTCCAGCTGAAGTGGAAAATAACCACAGAGATGCAGTTATACATCCAGAACAAGCCTAGGAAAACATGATCCCAACCGGATACTTGGCAGGTACCGCCACGACCTGGACCATCGCAGGGGAAGCGGAAGCCTAGCTCAGCTTTATCGGGGATCAGACGTGACGAACGGGCAAACAGTACCCCTTTGAGCAGAATTAGTACAGTGACATGGATGGTGAAGGCATGGATATGGTGAACCATAAAGTCCGCAGTACCCAGCTCAATCGGCATCATTGCCACTTTACCGCCTACTTCTACAACGCCTCCGCCAAAGGCATAGCTAACTGTTTCCAAAGCATTGGGAGCAGTTCCTCCCGGCGCTACGTTGTGGATGTTTTGAATCCACTGGGCAAAGATTGGCTGTAGTTGAATCGCCGTATCAGAGAACATATCCTGAGGACGACCCAAAGCCCGCATTGTATCGTTGTGAATGTAAAGACCAAAGGAATGGAAACCTAACCAGATACACACCCAGTTCAGGTGAGAGATAATTGCATCGCGGTGACGGATCACCCGGTCTAGTAGGTTGTTCACATTCTTGGCTGGGTCATAGTCCCGCACCATGAAAATAGCACCATGGGCTGCACCTCCTACAATACAGAAGGCACCAATCCACATATGGTGGGTGAATAGGCACAGCTGAGTACCATAGTCTGTGGCAAGGTACGGATACGGAGGCATCGCGTACATATGATGAGCCACAATTATGGTCAGGGAGCCTAGCATGGCTAGGTTAATCGCTAGCTGGGCATGCCAAGAAGTAGTCAGGATTTCATAAAGACCTTTGTGTCCTTCACCAGTGAACGGACCCTTATGAGCCTCTAGAATTTCCTTCATGCTATGACCAATACCGTAGGAATTACGGTACATGTGGCCAGCAATGATGAACAGGACTGCTAGAGCTAAGTGATGGTGAGCAGTATCTGACAACCACAATCCACCGGTTACTGGATTCAGACCACCATGGAAGGTGAGGAAGTCAGAGTAGACGCCCCAGTTCAGGGTGAAGAAGGGGGTTATGCCCTGAGCAAAACTGGGATAAAGATCTGCCATAAAGCTCTGATCGAATAAGAACTCATGGGGCAGTGGAATCTCACTAGGAGCCACCCCAGAATCCAAGAGCTTGTTGATGGGCAAAGACACATGGATCTGGTGACCTGCCCAACCCAGGCAGCCGCAGCCCAGCAGCACGGCTAAGTGGTGGTTCATCATCGACTCCACGCTCTGGAACCATGACAGTTTCGGAGCTTTCTTGTGGTAGTGGAACCAGCCAGCAAATAGCATCAGGGCTGCCATTACCAGACCACCAATAGCTGTTGCGTACAGTTGGGTGCTATTGGTGATACCGGAAGCACGCCACAGCTGGAAGAAACCAGAGGTGATTTGGATGCCGTGGAAGCCCCCACCAACATCGCCATTCAAAATGCCTTGACCAACCACAGGCCAAACCACTTGAGCACTGGGCTTAATAGTAGTGGGATCACTCAGCCATGCCTCGTAGTTGGAAAAACGAGCACCATGGAAGTACATGCCGCTCAACCAAACAAAGACAACGGCTAGGTGACCGAAGTGTGCACTAAAAATTTTCCGAGAAACGTCTTCTAAGTCACTGGTATGACTATCGAAATCATGAGCGTTAGCGTGAAGGTTCCAAATCCAAGTGGTGGTTTTGGGACCTCTCGCTAGGGTTCGATCAAAATGACCTGGCTTACCCCACTTCTCAAAAGAAGCTGGTACCGGGTCGTTATCGACCTCGAGTGGCATGAGGAATCTCCTCTCTAGACAAGGAACGACTAATACCCCTAGGGGAGTTTTATTTTTATGGATAAGAAAGCATTTTTTTAATCACTGCTTTCTAACGGAAGCAAGGACCTGTTCTGAATTTACGTCAAAACGGATACCTCCCTTAGAAGATAATAGGTCTTGCTTCAGGCGCTTTTTGAATTCAGTTAAAAATAGTTAACAATTTTTTGGATAATCGTTAACTATTCTCAGTTAGCAGTATCAATAGGTATACCACTGTTTGTGTCTAAGCCGCCATCACCACAAATCAAAAGTAACTATAGAAAAAATCAATGATAATTTATTCAAAATGTTACAAAACGTAAAGAAATGCTAAATATTTTAAAAAAAGTGTCCCCAATCTATACAGACGACCCTCAAAGGTTGAACGTCCAGGGATATGGTTAATACAGAAGCTACATATTTATAAAAAAGCGGAAGACTTGAAACAGGGGTGCGACCCCGGGGAGATCCCCTAACCAAGGGAACGGGCACCAAGAGGGAAAAAGTTAAAACAGACTTGATCATCCTGCCAATAGGCAACCCCAACCCTCATAGACCAACACCATTAGACAAGCAGCAAGACTAGAGGTCAACCTGTAAGTTAAGATTAAAGGCTGGTGATCAAAGGAGATGGCTTGTTGGGTAGGAACAGCCAGATAATCATGGTGAAAAGACTTTTTTTCTTCCTAATCACAACGATTTTAGTTTGGGGTCTGGTGGCCTGTGGAAGCGATCGCATCAAGACATCGAAGCGGTTTGGCATCGATGCCAGCTCCCAAACCAACCAAGTTAATCAGTTATCAGAAGTAGGGCCACCCCTAGCTATTCAAGAGCTTAGTGAGAGCCTAGAGGCTTACCAGCCTCAAGTCATCATTGTCAGACCTGGTGATGACATGGTGCTCGAAGATACAACAGTATCAGTGAAATTTCAGGTTCAGGACTTGCCAATTTTCCAAGATCCCGATCTAGGTATAGGTCCTCATCTGAACGTCATCCTGGACAACCAACCTTTCCAAGCCATCTATGACCTAGACCAACCTCTAATCCTAGAGGATTTATCCCCTGGCACCCATACCTTGCGGGCATTTGCCTCTCGCCCCTGGGATGAAAGCTTCAAAAATAAAGGTGCCTATGCCCAGACCACATTTCATATCTTTACTAAAACTGACGAGAACAACCCAGATCCAGCCCTGCCACTGCTAACTTACAGCGTTCCAAAAGGGGAGTACGGAGCAGAGCCGATTCTGCTGGACTTCTATTTGACGAATACCCCCTTGAGTAATACCCCTCTCCAGGTAGTCCCTCAAGACAATCTCGATGATGATAGTGTTGATTGGCAGATTCGGGTTACGGTGAACGGTCAAAGTTTCCTACTCGACCGTTGGGAATCGATTTATCTGACAGGGTTTAAAGAGGGCAAAAACTGGGTAGAGTTAGAGTTTCTGGATGAACAGGGCAACCCAGTCAAGAATGTTTTCAACAACAAAGTACAGGTGATTAACTACCAGCCTAATGGTGAAGACACCCTTTCCCAGCTAGTACTGGGTCAACTCTCGGTTGAGGAAGCTGGTGGTATTGTAGACCCCAACTATCAGCCACCGCCAACTCCAATACCTGTACCAGAAGAGACACCAGCTCCAAGTCCATCTCTGACTACTTCGCCTACAGTAGAGCCAACACCAATACCCTCGGTTGTTCCTATAGTTGAAGAACCTCTCACCTCTGAACCGACTTCCCTAGAACAAGAAACTACAGAAGAAGAAACTACATCACCAGGGGAATTAGCCCCTACTGAAACAGAGCAAATACCAGAACTAGAGGAATCTGTAACACCCAGTGAACTGCCAATAATTCTGGAGGAAGCAACCCCTGAGGTTGAGCCCAACCTACCTGAGCTGGAAACAACTTTGGAAGCAGAAGAGCTGGTTCCTGCTAGTGAAACCCCAGCACCAGTTGAGGACGCAACTACTGCAGCTGAATCAGTAACCCCTCTACCTGAACCCTCAGAAAAGCCAAAATTAAACATTTGGAGTCGCTTTGGCAGTTTCTTCGGACGTTCTCCTGTCACCCCTAGCCCCTCACCTGAAGCGCGAGAGGAACTGGACATTACATCAGAGGAACCTGTGGTAGCACCAAGTGAATCTGAGTCCACTACTGTGGTTGAGGAGATATCGGCAGAACCGGGAGTAGAGACCGGGGAGTCTGAGTCCATTAGTGTGATCGAAGATAATTCTGAACAACCGGCGGTAGAAACCGGGGAGTCTGAGTCCACTACTGTGGTTGAGGAGATGTCGGAAGAACTGGCAGTAGAGACCGGGGAGTCTGAGTCCACCAATGTGGCAGAAGATAGTTCTGAACAACCGGCGGTAACTCCAAGTGAATCTTAGTCCACTACTGTGGTTGAGGAGATATCGGAACAACCGGCAGTAGAGACCGAAGGGTCTGAGTCCACCAATGTGGCAGAAGATAGTTCTGAATAACCGATAGTGGCCATACTTGAGTGCGATCGCACAGTGAAAACAGAGTGAGAACAGGCAGTTAGCCCATGGTTCGCTCAACTGTTTGAGCACTAAAGGCGATGCCTAACCCAGTGGGGATAGCTGGCCGATGCTAAATGTGCAGTTGGCACTGGCTCCCCTGTTCCCTTGCCCCATCGATTTCAGTACTGAAATCGATTTCTATCACTGTCTTGATGCAGCAAGGGAACAGGGGCAAACCCCCTGTTCCCTTGCTGCATCGCTTCCTTTATTAAGTTTTTTTGTACTTGTGCAAGCTCTCAGTATAACTCCCGAAACTTTTCCCGATAACGAGCCAACAACGATTCCTTATCTGCTAATTGATTTATCGAAAATAGGAGAGTTTGAGAGGGGAAAGAATACCCAGTCCTCTTAGGTCGGGGATGAATTTCCCCTCTCAAGTGGCGTAAGCCACAATCTGTTAACTAGGCAATACACCGGCTTTTCCCAACGCTTCCAAATATTCGGACAGACTTACACCGGCAACGGAAGCTAATCGCTTCAGTCCGTTCCATGCTGTATCCGTCACTCTAATGGTATGTGCTCCTTTGGGTTCCCCGTGAATACAGGGTCTTCCCATTTTTTTTGTTTCTGTTTTAGCCATTTCCTGATCACTTTACGATTCTATAATCTATAATTAAGATAGCACGGATAAAGAGGTCGATACCATGCAATACGGATACGTCTACAAGCTCATTCCAAGTTCTCAGCAGATGACTGTCATGAATCGGTGGCTGGATATGCTCAAAGCGCAGTACAACTATCTGTTAAGGGATAGGAATGATTCCTATGAGCAGGTTAAGTCACCTAAAATGGGGAATTACTGCGACTTGAGGACTCGTGGAGAGGCGTGTCCGTTGACTTGCTCGGTCAATAAGTCAACCTCTGTTGGTTATCCTTGGAAGAAAAGCCAGAAAAATCCTAGACGTAGTGTTTATGAGGTTCAAAGTTCTACTCTTCCGAGTTTAAAAAAAGAACGCCCTTGGTACAAAAAAATACACTCAACTGTCCTGCAACAAATGCTCAGACAGTTGGATACCGCCTTCTCAAAATTCTTTAAAGGTGAAGCAGGGTATCCCAAACCGAAAAGACCTTCTCGTTACCGGAGCTTCAAGTACTCACCAGGTCAAGTAAAACTTGACGGCAATCGAATTTACTTGCCCGGAATAGGATGGATGAGATTTTATAATTCTCGTCCTATCCCAACAGGTTTCACGATGAAATCTGTGACCGTGCGTCGAAAGTCACGGGGTTGGTTTGTCAGTATTCAGATCGAGGACAAATCAGTTCCGTTACCTCCGGTGAAAACTACTGATGAAATCAACCCAAATTATGTCAAAGGATGCGATTTAGGTATCAATAAACTTGTCAGTACTTCTGATGGCGAAACTATTGCAAACCCATCTAACACTCTTAAGTTCAAGCGTCAAAAAAGGCGCTTGAAACTAAGACAAAGAGTTGCGAGTCGGAAGCAGAAAGGCTCAAATAACCGCAAAGAATCTTTTAGTAAGGTTGCGTCGTTACACGAACGATTAGCCAACAAGCGTTCTGCGTACCATTGGGAAGTGGCTAAAAAATTGACCGATGGTACAGATGCCCTGGTTTTTGAAGATCTCAACATTAAGGGTATGAAGTCTCGTTGCAAACCCAAGCCCAATCAGGATGGTGGATATGATGGCAACGGACAATCTGCCAAAAGAGCACTCAATCGTGTAATATCTGAAGCCGCCTGGGGAGAACTAGTAAAGAAGGTAGAAGTCGTGGCTGGGAAGTCAGGCATAGCGATCATCAAAGTCAACCCTAAGCATACATCTGTTGAATGCCCGAAATGCCATCACATCAGTGCAGACAATAGACATGGGGAAAAGTTCCTCTGTACTGAATGCGGATATCACGATGATGCTGATGTGAACGGTGGTGTAAACATTAGGAACAGGGGTTTAAAACAACTGGGTATTGACCCCATCCAGCTACCCTCGGTGCGAGGGAAAGTTACGCCCATGGAAATAACAGCCACTTAGGTTGTGCCTGGGAATCCCCATCCCTCGTGATTAGTGGGGAGGTTCAATACCGATTAGCTATTATTAAAGTGTATCTATAAACTCTCTCTAAGAGTAGTGTTGGTTTAAGAGTTTCCCTGGGTAATCTAGGATTAGGCGATAATTAACTATTCAGCCTTCATGCTTCCTAAAAGTTTCTACTAATCAAAAATACTGGAGTAAATAAATCAGGTGAAACCCTATTTACCAATCCAACTATTAACAACATTATTTGTAATCACAACCAGCACCCTGACTCCTGCTGTTTCTAACGCTCAAATCGATTTACCTTGTTTCATGCGGGATGCCAATGGCAATCTGATTGACCTTGGCAAACTTTGCGGCATATCAAAGCAAAACAGTTCAGGGGTGATTACAATCCCGATCAAACGCCGAGTCTATAACACTCCTGTAATTGATGTCACTTTTAATGGTAAACGAACCTTTGAAATGGTGGTTGATACAGGAGCATCCGTCGTGACAATTACCCCAAAAATGGCAAAAGCTTTGGCATTGAAGCCAGAAGGAACTGCCACGATGGATACAGCTAATGGTACAGTTGATGTACCCCTGGGTCGCTTGGGCTCCGCTGCCGCAGGAGGTATTGTGGCTAACAACCTACTGGTTGCTGTTAGTCCATCCCTGTCAATTGGACTGCTAGGACACAATTTCTATCAAGATTATGATCTCACGATTAAGCAAGATGTCATTGAGTTGCACCTTCGGTAATCCGTAAGGTTAAACACACGCTCTTGACAGAGGTTTGGGGAACTCGCCAACAAGAAAGCGATCGCTTAATCAAATCAATCATTTGGAATTCCGTCAGGGTAGAGGCTGCTTCATCCCACATCACCCTGATCACGCGACCTCTACGCACTAGGAACTCGAAGACAATTTCACCAGCTACCCCTAGGGGTAGGTTCAACCGTTGCAGATGTTGGGTTAAACAAGTTGTCCCTATTTCATCTAATCCCTTAACTCTGACCAACTGTAACCTGTGATGGCTGATTGCCGCTGAGCTTAATATCTCTGACTTCACCTTTTGAATCAATCTAGGACAGACCAAGGTCAATTCAAAATTATCTGGTGATTGATTGGCTAAATAGTCCTCATTGATAATTTTTGATGCCTGATGGCTATAACATGGATTATCATTATGATTTTTTTTATCCTGAAGTCTCTTAGAAGTAATATAATCCTGAGGGATAATTTTTGATGCCTGATGGGTATAATAGGGATTATCATTATCATTAATTGGCTTAGATTCTTGGTACCTGTTTTGCCTATACTCTGACTGTTGAATCCAAGCTTTGGTTTTAACCCCCAATTTCCTATATTCACTTATTGGTAGGGCAGACCTTGGGATAGGAGAAGACCAGGTGTTGGGAGAAGACAAGGGAGAGAGGGAAAAAAGTAACGATCGGTTGATCTTAGAGTTCTTCGGTGTCCCCTTTTTCCCCTGCTCATGAGACAATAATTTGGAATTGATGTCAATTTCTGCTTGTCTGGTGCTCCCCTTATCCCCTACTCTCAACCCTGAACGCCACTTCTGTAGCCTGAGTCTATCCTGAATTGCACTAGCAAAAGTACTTTTGCTCATGCCTTCCCAGTTAACTCCTTCTGGGATTGTTACTGGTACTTGCATGGATATGAGGTGGCTTTCTCCTGCAACCGCTACCTGATCACTGACAGCAACAAAAGCAGTGTACTGGCACAATAGTTGATAACTTAACGCTGTTTCCGTCACTGCTTCTACCCCAGCTTTAGTTTCACAGCTCAACATTTGCTGCATCAGGTGTTTAATTCTAGCTCTACCCCAAAGCTGAGCAATGGCTGGATTGTTGGCTTGATCAAAATTGAGGTTAAATCTTTTCTCGTAGTAACTACCATCCGCCTTATTACCCGTAATCTTGAGAGTACCAGTAGGGGTTGTTCCGGTAACGTGGCCTTTTGGCCAAGGTTGGTTTGGGGTTAGGGTTAAAAGTTGTTTGGTTGTTCGCCTTTGGCCTTCGAGTCGGGTTGGTTGTTTGGTTGAAAGTTCTTCAGCTGTAGCCTTCGAGTCGGGTTGGTTATTCTCCAAACCTTTAACCTTCAACTTACTAAGCTGCAACTGTTCTGGCTGGAACTCTTGAATGGGAGAAATACGTCCACAGATAACCAAAGGCTGCTGGGTAAATAGATCCGGAGTGGGATTGGGATAAATTATCGCTTCCCCTGGGCCTTCCCAGGTAACGTGAATATTGGTTAGCACTGGGTTATTAATTTGACGGAAAAACTGTTCCGCTACTGCTTCAGTTGGTTCATCTTGACGCACGATTCTAGCTATTCCCCGTCCAATTTCAGCTAAGCGATTGAGCAGAAACCGGTTCGGAGAACTGCCGACACCAAAGCTATAGATGCGATTTCCAGGTTTAAGCTGTTGCTGTACTTCTGCTAATACCTGATTCTCATTGCTAATGTAGCCATCACTTAGCAGTACAATACTCCGTAGTCGTCCCTCTGGTGCAGTCGGTAAATTCAGCAAGTTACGAATACCTTTGAGTAAATAAGTCCCACCGTTGGCTTTTAATTGATTGATGTAGTTAATCGCCTTTCTACAGTTTTGGGGGGTATTCGATAAGGGTTTGGTAGATAGCTGGGTAGCCGTATCTGAAACATCAATAATGGTAAAGGTATCCTTGGGATTGAGTCCATTAATAAACCGACGCATCAATTCCTGAGACTTTAGCAGAGGATCCCCCATTTGAGAACCAGAGGTATCGATCACGAAGACCACATCCTTTGGCACAATCTCATGGGTGCTATAGTCCAACGCGGGGATAAGATACACAGCAAAATGATTGCCCCGTTGATCTGCGTGGGTAAGTACTGTTGTCTGAGTTTGCTCCTTGGCAATCCTATAGCGTAGAATCAGGTCTTTGTTGGGAATCGTGTCTTCCTGACTCAGTTTGACCCGCAGGATTTGCCCCTGTTGTTCAATGTTGAGTTGTTCAATGTTAATCTGATGGGAGGTAGAATAAACCTCTGTAATTGCTACTCCAGCGTCAATCTCGACAGTTACCCCAATGTCATGACCTGAGCGAATGTCTGGCGGAATCAAGGGTGGAGTGATCCGGGAAGCATCGGGAACGAAGTCAGTATCCCCACTCTCATCAATGGGAGTACCAGGGATGAAACGGGGGCCAACTACCATTGGGAAGACAAATTCATAATTACCCCCCTGGAACTGTAGCTGATCGGTATAGCGAAGGGTGACCTCAATTTGCTCCCCTGGTTTAATGTGAGCCAGAGATTGAGTAAAAATATTATCCCGTTCTTGCTCTAAGAGTGCCCCAGTCCGCCCCTGACTGCAAGCTTCCTCGTAGATAGTTTGAGCGTCTTCCCGTTTTTTGATATTGCCCTCAATTATGCGATCGCTTAATTTAATCTCCATCTGATCCACCGCCGCTTCATCCGGTAGTGGAAATATATAGACCGCTTCTAAGGGTTCGCTGAAAGGATTATCAAAGGTCTGTGTCACCTCTACCCGTGACATGTGACCGGTAATTTTGGCGTAAACGTCTGTATGTTTCAGAGGAAATACCGAGTGTTCCTCCTCTTCGTTAACGTATAGTCCCCCTAGCAACTGCTTGGAGCATAATAGTGCATGAGTGGGCATGGGCATTTACCTTAAGATTGAGCAAATGGGTGAGATTCGCTACTGTCCCTATCAGTAGCAAGGTCCTGGGTAGACGCACCATGCTAGCCACAAATCTAATGATAAATCCTTACCAAGAGTGAACTTGGGTCAATCTGCCTTTGAGTTAGCCATCATAATCGCTGTCAATCTCAATATCGAGAGTTTCTTGATCCACCCTTACATACAAAATGTTTGGACGACAGCACACTTGACAATCTTCGATATAGGATTGCTGTTCACCAGCGCTTAGATCTACAAAGGTCAAAATGGTTTCACCACAATAGGCACAGGAATATTGAGCAGTCTCTTGCATTCAGTCAGAATTTTCTTTGAGTGTAGCAATTATTGTATTGGGTCAGGACTGACGGAGATCACAACTAACCTATGAAATTGGTAACTGATAAATTGACAGGCTGACGGTTTGTTGTGGAGTGGTTTGTTGTGGAGTGGTTTGTTGTTGAGGTTTGACGGTTGACGGTTGACGGTTGACAGTTGATGGTCAACCATGAACAAACATTCAATTTACAACAGCTGATGACTAAACCATCTCCATCGTTACCACCAGGATGTATTTTCCGCCCTGCCTGTGCGAAGGATACCTGGGCAATTCTTAAATTAATTCTGATCGCTAAACTAGAGCCTACCCAGTTGCGTTGGACTCAGTTTCGGGTCATTGAATTTGAGGGGCGTGTGGTGGCTTGTGGACAATTGCGCAACTTTCCCGATGCCCAAGAATTGGGGAGTTTGGTTGTGGCACCTAAGTGGCGCAATCGGGGCTTGGGGAGTTATCTTATGGAAAATCTAATCAAAGAGGCAACTCAGCCTCTTTATCTCGAATGTATGGGTTGGCTGAGGCCATTTTACACCCGTTTCGGTTTTGTATCGGTATCCTGGCAAGACTTACCCAAATCCCTTAAATTTAAGTTTGGCTTGTCCAAACTCGCCACTACACTATTCCGTATTCCTCTATCCATCATGACCTACCAACCAAAGGATGAAGGCACCTCAAGTAGCGTGCCCTAAAAGCCAAGGCCAAGGCTGAATTTTTGGCATCGATGGCTTTTGTCTTCACACTTGATCCTTTGTATCGAGCTATTGTCTGCAGCTATAAAATAAGCAGTAGTGACTACTCCCACATCAAATCAAAGATTATGATGTGGGCTTCTCAAATTCACAAATGAGACTTGCTGTTCCTCAATATCCTGTATTGATTTACCGCAGCCATTGAGCGGCAGTCCAACCGCCAATAATCCACGATTCAAAATGTTAATCCCGCTATTCCAGTCGCGGTCAATTAAGACGTTACAACTAGAACAGCAATGAAAGCGTTCGCGCAGCGTCGGCTTCGCCGAATCACTTAAACTTTTTTTGACCCTAGAGCCACAATTAAAACATTCAATACTTGTGCCACGTGGATTAACTTCCTGGACTAACAAGCCGCGTTTTACCGCCACTACTTGCAATATTTCCAAGAATGCTCCCCAGGCTGCATCATGTATCGATTTTGCCAACTTAGTCTTGGCGAGTCCTTTGATATTTAGGTTTTCGTGAGCAATCAAGTCATATTTACTACACAGCCAATGAGCAACCTGATAATGAAATTCTTTTCTGCATCGGGTCAGATGAAGATGTAACAAAGCTACTTTATGTTTGGCTTTTTTCCAGTTATTTGACCCTTTCACACGACGAGACATTACTCCCTGAGCCTGAGCAAGCTTTTCCTGAGCCTTCCTGTAAAACTGCGGAATAGGTACCGCCTCGCCATCGGAAGTGGTCAAAAATTTTTCCAAGCCAACGTCAATACCGACGGCAGACTTGACTGAATCTATGGGTAGTAGTTCAGGCACAGTATCGTCTTTCAATGAAAGACAGCAGTACCAACCATCGGCCTTTTTGACAATAGTGCATTGCTTAAGGATAAAGCCTACGACCTTCGGGCAAGCTTCGCTAACAGGTAATGGTCGATGCATTATGACAGGCATTGATCCAATTCGGCTTAGTTTTAGAACACCATCAACTAAATGTGCCCCCGCCTTAGAAGTATTCACTCTAGGAAAAACAAACGAACGAAGCTCTCCAGGTTTTTTAAAACGAGGTCTACCTCCACGCTTGCCGCTAGCATCAGGTTTTCGCCATCTGTCCCACGCTTTGTTAAGACGTTGTAAATTTACCTGTTGGGTTTCTGCATAAATTTTTTTGTATTCGGGAAACAGTTTTTTGGTTTCTTTGAGGGCTGCCTGCTGAGTGTAATAGTTGACCGCTTCTGGAATAACACCTATCGGCTCACTAATCAAACTACATCTATCAATCGGTGAGCGAGTCCGATTGAGCCAATCAAGCCGTTGTCCTAGAGCATAGTTCCAGTGACGACGCAACAATTCAAGCCACCTTTCCATGATGGCTATCTGTTCGGGACTTGGTTTGATTTTGTAGCAGTACGTTAGTATCACAATGGGATTATACCACTTACGCTCGCACCTCAAGCAGGGTCGGCCTTTGGCCACAAGCGTGGCCTGCATGTCAATCGCACCTCAAGCAGGGTCGGCCTTTGGCCACAAGCGTGGCCTCTGGCCAATCGCGCAGCGTGACCTGCATGTCAATCTGTTAAGAACTTCCAGACACTGTCGGGCAATTCCCCTCCCGTTAAATCGGAGATTATAACGGGAGACCCCTTGCCCGTTTAGTTGGAAGCAGCCAGCCCCCTATGGCAACCGCCGCATTTTTTCAAGGTATATTAGGATGAGCTTCGAGTTTGGCATTCGGAGCCTTAGTTGGAGTTTTCTGGCAGCCGAACCGCACTGTTTCTGCTGCCATCATGGCATTTAGTAGTGGTACCTTAATTTGTGCGATCGCATTTGAAATCACCATTATTCAACTCCAATTACCCTCCCGTTATACCCAAAGGGTATAACGGGCGCGTTGCTGAATTTCGGTATTGATTGTTTTTCAATTGTTCCTTGGCCTTAAGGCCGTAGGCCACGCTGCGCGAACGGCCACGGGTGCGCGTTCAACTTTCAACCTTTAACCTTAAACTTTCAACCTTTAACCGTGGCCGAAAGGCCACGGTATGCGAACAACCTTCACCCTTCTGCATTTGGTGATGAATCACTAGATTTGACATCCAACCAAGCTCGGATTTCTTCAACTAACCAATTCAATTCAGCTTCTGGTAATTGTTCGCCAAAGATGTAGGTTTGGGATTTTTGACCAAAGGGTGATGGTCGTTCTACCTGAGTAGTGATCGCAATCCCCCGATGGTATCTACCTTGTGCATCCCGATAGGCAGTAATATAAACTTCTTTAATTTGTGAGTTTTCTCCTCGATCCCATTTTTTGCGGCTCAAGGATGCCTTAATAATTTCAAATTTTTTGTTATCAAAACAAATACGAACTGCCTCTGAAAAATCTTTTTCAGAGTTTAATGATGTTATCCACATCACTAAAAAAATTGGGATAGCTAAAGGCAGTAATGATACTGGAATTGCTAATAAAATTACTAATATTTGAAGAATAAGGTGCTTAAATAAATCCAATAAAATTGCTACAACTGCTCCCAAAGCAAGACCAACTACTAGCCGGCGTTGCCTAGACTTTTCTAAGGTCTTGAACCGCTGTAGTGAGTAAGAAAATACGCCCTTTAGCACCCCTCTAGCTTGTTTTAGGGTATGTTTGAGGGGTTTCATCACTATCATTTCCCAGTGGGAGGGGATATCAATGATCAGTTGTTCTGCTGATTTATGGATACGGACAACAGTGTCTGGCAGACCAGTTGGGGAGGTGTTGTTTGATCGAACCACTGGGTTACTGTATAAAGCTTCAGTAGCTTGTTTAGCATCACTGAAGCGACGCTCCACAGCTGGTTCTGTAATTTTCTCTAGCCAGTTCACTAAGCCAGGCTCAACCGTAGAACCGAGTAGTTGACGAAATTGAATCCGCAAATTTTCCTGAGGTAACTCAGCAGGTGCCACTCCAGTCACCAGTTCAATCAAGGTCACCCCTAAGGCATACAAATCAGAAGCAGGCACAGCTTGACCCCCGAACTGTTCCATCGGAGTATAACCATAGGTTCCCACAACTGTAAATGTGGCACCCGCAGTAGTTGGTTTAGCCTGCACTGCTCCAAAATCGATTAAATATACTTGCTCGTCCTCACCCCAAATTAGATTGCTTGGCTTGATATCTCGGTGTAAGACTGGGGGGTTGAGCTGATGTAAGTACTGAAGAATTTCTAAAATATCAGCTGCGATAGTATTTACCTGCTGCTGAGAGAATCTAAACCCTTGAGACTGTTGCTGTTTCAGGGATAGACCAGGGATATACTCCTGAACCAGTCCAAACCACAGGATACTCTCATCAAGGGAAAAATAATCCCGATACTTGGGAATCCGAGGATGATCCAGTTGTTTGAGAACTTGCGCTTCCCGCTCAAATAGTTTCAAATCGTCCCATTGTACGGGACCACCTAAAGCCAAAAGCTTGACTACGACTTGCGTGTCAGACTCCGAATCCTGCGCTAGCCAAGTCTGGCGCACTGGATTGTCATTCAGCTGCTGCTGGAGGTAATAGCGATTTTGGAGGACTTTCCCAGGTTCTAGCATAGTTTAGTCGGCGTTCAAGCCAGTTCTTTTACTATAGCTTTTGGTGAATACAACTTACTATAAAGAAAGAGCGTTGTGAATAAGAGCAATCAACCATGTCCTGTAGTAGTTACAGAAGTATCGGGGTTGTTGCTAATAGATTGTTTGTCCAAAAATTCTGATCCCCCTGAATACCTCTGTCTGAGTAACCCCCTTGCCTCTTCTTTAAAAATGCAGAGCTGTTTGAAAGAGTGCTAGGGAAGATATAAAAGACACAAAGCTCTTATTTTTTTAATTTGCTTTATAAACAGTAGTTAATTTATCTACAATTAAATTTTAACATATATGTGAATGATTAAACTATATAATAAATGCAATTTTTGATCCAAATAATATGACTAAATACCTGTTTTAATGGATAAATTGCGGATGATAAATCATAATTTTGACCAAGGGTAGCTATTCTCTTTACAAGGCACAACAACTTGACTTTAACTTTGTTTGATTTAAGAGAACAAGTTTGAAGTCTGGATGCTGTGTTTAGATAAACAACCCGTTTTGGAAATAAGTATAAAATTATAATGGCATTAACAGTAATCAATGGTTTGGTTTCACTATTGAAGTGGTTACAATTTCGATAAAATGATTTGGAAATTGTCAAACTAAGTTGATTACACTTAAAAAAAAATAAGATGTAATGATGAAGTTTGAACTATTTACAATAGTAGCTTTTTGGTGAGATTTATTTAACTATCCCATCGCTGTTTTTGGCGGAACGGTTTTTGAGCTGGTGGAGCTGTTGCTTTAATGGTTCTATCTGTTGCGTTCTATCTGTTGCTGCTGGGCGGAGATGTGTAAATCTAATTTAGATGTGTTTGCCCTGGGGGGAAAGCCAAACACACAAACAACCACCGTCACGGTGATTCAGTTTTTAAGGCGCGAAACCTTGCGACTTGTCGCTAAGTGTGATATTTTCCTTGAGTGCTTATCGATACTGATTGAAAGCCAGCAAATCCCACATCATTTACCCCAACATAACCTCTGGGGAATGTTGTAATTTGTTTTTACCTGCTAGTCGGTGTCGCACTGCTATCTTCAATGGCCTAAGACTTGGTTTCTTAGGAACCGATTCTTGTCGGGGTAGAGAAGACAAAGATACTGAAGACAATGTGAAATTATTCTTATGATTACTCAGTCACCACCCAGTAACTGGCGACTCAAGCCAGGTTATCTGAGCTATAGTGGCTCTCAGTTTGAGTCCGTTCACATTCTTTTGGGACGGTTTTTGGCCGATCGCCATTCCTCTAATCCTCTATCGACTGGCTCTTTACTGTCCGACAATCCCAGCTGTGAATGGGGCAAGGGGCAGCCATTCGAAAAAGTGATCGACTCTCCAGAAGCAATGGCTGCGTTGATAGCAAATCCTCAGTTGTTTCGACATGCGATCGCAATTATTGAACCCTGGAAACATGTGGGCTGTAACCCCCTAGGTGAGGAAGTCCGTGCCTCGGTTAATGTGGCTTATTTGGCGCAAAAAGTTGCTGACTGTGATTCAATTCTCTTTCCCTATTGGGCCTCAGGTCCGTTAGATTTAGAGCGACTGATCCCCGTCATCAGCTCAGGATTGGCAATTGTGGTAGAGGGGGGGGATCCATCTGTCCGGAATCCCTCTACCTTTGCAGGGGCAAGTTGCTCCCATCAGGATCTTCTCCGTCTATCTGAGCAGATTCTCCTCTCTCGGACTCCTGCAAGTGCACCTGCCATATTTATTTGTTTAGGGCACCAGCTTGCGGCTCAGGCTCACATCAGTCTGATTCGTCGGGCAGTCAGGGCAGTGTTGGCTCAAGATGTATTGGAAGGGGATGGCAATGGTAAGGCTTTGAGGGCTTTACAACGTGTCTGTCAAGAAATCCAGGCAGTAGGGCGGTCCCTGGTCATCAAGAAGCGAGATGGCCGTGTGGTGGCAGACAATTGGGAGCATCCGGAGTTTGCGGTAGCTCACAACGAAGCAAAAGAGATTGGTGATCGCCAGCTGCGCCAGTATGAATCCCCTGACCATGAGACCTCCGGTGTTCCTGACGCACTGATTGTTGCCCATGAGATTACCGCTGATGAGCATGAAGGGGTGATTGATACGTCGATTGCCTATGAGCATGAACTCAACATTGCCATGTTTCATTCGGACGAGGTCAACGAAGAGGCAATCTTATTTGCAAACTGGGCGTATCGGTTAATTCATGATGCTCTGATTCCCAGCCGTCACATTATAGCCAATAGTGCTTTGTCTTGGCTGATCCAGCTCCCTGATGCTGTTGAAATTTTGTGCTCAACGGCGGATGATGATGATCAGGTTTTGACAGAGTGTTCTGCGACTTGCATCAATTACAGAGATTTTGAAAGTAAAACTGTTCGGCGATCGTTTACCTGTCAGTTTCATCCGGAATTGCTGGCAGATCTGCGGGTGGTGGGCTTACGGCAGCCCCCTTCCTATGAAGAGCTGAAGCAGGATGATGGGGTACGGTTATTTGCACGTTTGTTGTATGCCGGGATGCAAGAATAGCGATCTCAATTTTACAGGCAGACAGTTAGATTGGTGTATTAGGAGCAGCATAACGCGCCCTAAGGGAGGCCGATCGAGCTGAAAAAGGGGTGGCTGTTCTAATTAGTAAAGTGTTAGGTTTCTTTTGATAGTGGCTAAAACGAACATGAACCAGGTAACGGTACCTGGTTCATGGCTATACTTATTCAACAAAATATCTAGCTAGGGTTTACAGAGTCTTACAGCCGACGCTCAATAAAAAAGTATCTTCCTCCATTACTTACTTTCCTGAGTGGTTTGGCTTTTGATGTTTTAACAGTTTGGCTAGCCTAAGACGCTGAACAAAGATGCTTCAGATCATTACCACTAGCTAGTTAAAACATCGACCAATTAGGGCTAGACATGGTTTTAGTTGTCTAGGGTAGGTGGGAATTAAACTGAATTACTCCCATTCATGCTGATTTAACGCCTACCTTACCCTACATGTCTTGTTAATCTCTACGACTAAGTTTCTAGGGCTGTAAGTTCTTCAGGACAGGAGGCACAGTCCTGAATTCCGATTGGTTTGTGTGCCTACCATGAATGTATCAACTTGGCTGAACTTTTGGTAGACTCTGTTCAGAGAAATTTGCTTAACTTAAACTTTGTTTAAAAAGCCTATGAATTCGTAATGTTCGACAAATCCTATAGGACTTACGGCGCAAACCCGGTTATTGAGGGTAATTACACCGATTTCAGCCTTTGACTTATAAGAGAAACCTGGTTTTAAGGGTCTTGCTGTGTAAGCCCTTTACTAATTATTGATTCGAGAATATCCCACCCTCAGTAACTATTCCGGAATCGAATTTGATCATGGGTATAGGGGTAAATGGATAAATTAGGGCATGGGATGATATAGATTTTCGTTTGATTCATATGTTAAGGATTTTGTTAGCTTGTATTAGTTGACCAAGGCTCTAAGGGAAAATCTGTCCAAATTTGATTAAACTTTCTCATCACCTTTACTAGGTAGTGCCAATGGTTAACTGGAAGTGGAAGGCACAGCCATTTGGCAAAATAAAAATGAGGGGTGACACCCCTCATTAAAACTGCTATATTGTGATTATTTAGATGCACCCTGATGATCAAGAGAGCTTGAAGACAGCTCTCTTATTTTTTTTTGGGGAAAGGGATCGATACAGGATATCTTAAAAGCCGTGTGTACTCATTCAAAAACAACGCAAAACAAATAACGCAAAATAAACAACGCAAAATAAACAACGCAAAAGTAGCGAATGCGATTGACCTTGGCCTTTAGGCCACGCTACGCGAATGGTCACGCTTCGCGATGAAGCTAAGCTTCCGCTAAAAGCGATTAGCCCGAAGGGCGTTGGCTAGCGAACGCATACTCTGTATATATCTGTATATCTAATCAGGTATGAGAGCATGGGGGGTGAGTTTTCTGATTCCTCCACCCCTGCTCTAGGTGAAATTTATCCTCTTGCGTAAAAAGGAAAGACTTGGGTGATAACTATATAGGTGCATCCCAGATTGACTTGAGCAAGTTGTGATGAGGAAATAAACATGAAAAAAGCACTATTAATCGGAGCGTTATTGGCCCAGACTACAACATTTGGTGCTAGTAAAGCCCTGGCTCAGATTCCTGATTGGGTGATGGATGGAGCAGGATGTGTTCCCATTGATTCTGCTATACAACAAGACCTTTATCTGATCACGGCGGGACGGATTAAGTTCAAACCAGAAAAAACCGGTTCAATTACTGTCATTTGTCCAGTGTCTGTTAATGTTAAAAATGCCAACACCATTAGTGTTTCCTACCGTGATTCGACGGGAAGAAGTACGAATGCTCGTGTCACAGCAGCACTACGACGCATTAGAAAGCGTGATGGTGCTGTTAATACTGTCTCTGGATTAGTTTTTAATTCGGATACCAGAAGGGAAACTGCTTATACCTTCGAGGGAAGTTCAACCAGTAGTGAATCAGGTCATACCTTTGACCATTTCAATTACTACTACTATGTGCAGACTGCCCTGGTTCGGAGAAGCTCAAGCAATATCGTCGAGTTTGGCGGAGTTGAGCTAGGAAGAGTTATTTTTTAAGTCTGATCTCAATAGCACCCTCGTTAACGCTGAAACTTTGACGAAATAACCCATTATCCGGTGAGACCCAGCGTTTTCGTGGGAGCTAAGCGTGAACGCGCACCAAGAGATTGGCCTAAGGCCACGCTTCGCGATGAAGCTAAGCTTCCGCTAAAAGCGATTAGCCCGAAGGGCGTTGGCTAGCGAACGAGTCCGGTTAATCACTTCGTCTTTAGGTAAATCGTTAATTATTAATCGTTAATTATTAATCGTTAATTGACGAACAACTAAAAATGATAAGTAGTCAACCGGACATTATATTACCAAAAATATTAAATCAATACGTCTTCTACAATAATTTCATTTAACGTTTTCAATAACTCCCGCTCATTGTAAGGCTTAGAAAAATAGCCAGATGCACCTAAAGTCATAGCTAGTTTCCGATGTTTAGAACCACTCCGGGAGGTGAGCATAATAATGGGTAAGGTCTTTAAGCTGGGCTCTCCTTTGACCCGAGTTAAAAAGCCGTAGCCATCCAGCCTGGGCATTTCGATGTCACAAATAATGGCTTTAACCTCTAATCCCCGAAGCAGTTTTTCTATCCCATCCTGACCATCTTTGGCGTGTTCTACAATATACCCAGCTTTTTCTAACCCCAATGCCAACATCCGGCGCACGTTAATCGAGTCGTCAATGATTAAGATGGTGTCTTTGGTACTTGGTTGTATCCCGATCGAGGGAGGTTGTTGCTCCACAAATCCCTTTGAGGTGGAGCCAAGTTGTGGGGATAAACTCTCTAGGTTACTGGTGCGCTGACAACTGATTATCCAGCGTACCATGGCATTGGCGTCTACCAGGGGAACCACTCGACCGTTGCCGAGAATGGTACAGCCGCTAAATCCATCAGGTAACCCTAGGGTTCCTTCTACTTGACGCACGGTAACTTCTCGCTCTCCCCAGGAGCGGTCTACACACAGGCCGATTAATTGCTCGGCTTGATTGATAATTAGAATAGTAGGTTCATTAATGCTCGGGGTTTCTTCTAGGGTGGTTACCCGACGGCGACAGTAAAATTTCAGCCACTTTTTCAGGCGAATCAGGGAGACCATTTTCCCTTGCCAGTTGATAACTTCGTTGCCTAAAGTAGTTAAGATTTGCTGGGATTTGAGCATCAGCATCTCTTGAATCACGTCGATGGGAAATGCCAATAGCATGCCGTTACTTTCCACTAACAGGATGCGTGCTACTGATAGGGTAAAGGGGACAGTGAGGGTAAAGGTCGTTCCCCAACCCGGTTGGGTATCGACTCGGATATCCCCCCGGATTTGTTTGAGGTTGTTGCGCACTACATCCATCCCCACACCACGACCAGATAGGTCGGTGACTTGATCAGCGGTACTAAATCCGGGTTCAAAAATCAGGGACAGCAATTCCTGGTCACTGGCGCTGGCGAGCAGCTCCTGGTCTAATCCCATTTCCTCTGCTCTGGCTCGGATTTTGCTTAAATTAATGCCTTTGCCATCATCACGGAGGGTAAGCTGGGTCTGGTTCCCTCTGTGGGTGGCTTTGATTTCAATAGTTCCCTTTGGCGGTTTCCCCATCGCCTGACGGGTGCTAGGGTCTTCAATGCCATGGTCGAAGGCATTGCGCAATAAATGCATTAGGGGGTCACTCAGGGTTTCCAGGATGGTGCGGTCAATCAGGGTACCTTTCCCCACTACCTTCAGTTCTACTTGTTTGCCATGCTCCACACACAAGTCCCGCAAAGCTCGGGAAAATCGTCCCACTAAATCAGATAAGGGACGCATCCGAACCTGAGTCAGATTGGTTTGCAGCTGCTTGGCAGTTTTGTTTAATTCATGGGCAATGCTATCAGTATCGTCTAGGGTCAATTCCAAGTCGCTGGTGACTTCTTCGATTTGAACAATGGTTTCCATCACCTCCCTTGATAGCAGGTGCAAGTCGCTGTAGGAATCCATCTCTAAGGCATCAAACCCTTGAACAGTAATAGCTAGGGAAGCAGGGGAAGTGTCAGAAGCGGCGGGAGAAGATACGGAAGATGGCAGGAAAAGTCCATCGGGTTTGTTGGTTTCCCCATCCCCCTGTCTTGCTGTCATTCCTTTTGGGGTGGCAATCTGGTCATAAGATGTGCGGAGCTTGTGATTGGAAGCTTCGAGAATCTTGACCCGGCGGCTGAGGTTGTCTACTAAGGTGCGCAGTCGTCCCAGTTGCAGCGAAAGACCATTGCGCTCGATAGTCAGTTCTCCAAACAAGTCATTGAGTCGATCCAACTGTCGCACAGGAATGCGCACAGTATTTTCCTGGTGTGGGTCTTTTGAGGAGTCTTCCTGATTGTTCTCCCTCAGGAAAATGGGTTCAGGGGAAGGGGGAGAAGACAAGGGAGGGGGAGAAGACAAGGCAGAGGGGGAAGAGATGTGAAGATTGCTATCCACCCATTGAAATACGTTGACTTCCCCTTGGTCTGGCTGGTCTGGCTGGTCTGGCTGGTCTGGCTGGTCTGGCTGGTCTGGCTGGTCTGGCTGGTATGCCTCATCCCCTTGTCCGACTAGTTCTGGCTGATCGGTTTCCAATTCCCCAACTAAGATAGCTTCCTCTGCCACCCCTGGCTCTGTAGATCCTCCTTGATTCTCTTGAAACTCCCTAGCTTCGAGGCAGCGGGGTAAATGAGTCAGTTGACCTACCAGTACCAACGCCTGGGATTGCCGCCATACCATTAGAGCTTGTTGGGCGATCGCTTCCACTTGGTCTGGGGCAGCTTCTAGCTGGTGATTGATGTCTTCGCACAACTGGCTAAAAGCCTCAAGCTGCAGCATTTCGCCTAACCCGCCTAATTCTTGAGCCATGATGGACACTTCTTCTAGCAAGCAGGGCTTTTCGGGGTCTGCTAACACCCCTTCTAGGCGAGCTAGACACCCTTCCACTTCTGTTTCAAAGAGCATGGCAGTCACATTAGTGCCATCCTCTGCTCCTAGCATAGTGCTAGCATCATCTGCGACCGGGTCCCCTAGAATCTCGTGAAGTTGATCAAATACTGGGTTAGCTATGGTTTCTAGCCAGTGGGAGTCTACCCGATTCCCCTGGCGGTTGATATCGAGTACCTGGCGCAGACAGTCTACCCCCTGTAGCAGTAGACTTTCGAGTTGGTTTTCGATTGCGATCGCATTTTTCTTAGCCTTGAGAACTTTAAATGAATCCTCTAAGCGGTGAGTTAGGTGACTCAAGGTGCCATATCCCATCATCCCAGCTCCCCCTTTGACAGAATGAACCGCTCGCAGAATCCCATCCATTTTCTGACTATCAATGGGAGCGCTGGCTAAACCCAGCAGCACCGATTCAATGGTATCTAAGTATTCCTTTGCCTCTTCGAGAAACTGTAGCTGAATTTCCAGTTCTTTGTCCTGTGACATGTGTAGTGGTTGTGGTTAGTGGTTAGTGGTTAGTGGTCAGTGGTCATTAGTCATAATTCTGATCAACTTTAAACTTGCCAACCGATGTTTGTAATTCTTCAGCAATACTGACAGTGTCTTGGAGGGAGTGGGAGATATGTTCTGTTGACTGGTAGGTGCGTTCTGAGATTTGGGCAATGTCTTTCATTACGTTTGTCACAGCGCTTGAAGTTTCGGCTTGGGAAACTGTAGCTTGGGATATGGATTGAATGAATTGGTCGATTTGGGTGGAGACGTTCAGGATTTCACCAAAACTGTCTTTGGCTTCTTGAACTAGATAGGTACCTTCGACCACTTGGGTAGTACCCAGTTCCATCGCTTCCACCACTTCGGAGGTGCCTTGTTGGATGTTGTCTACAATTTGTTCAATTTCTTTGGTGGCGGTGGCGGCGCGAGCAGCGAGTTCACCAACTTCTTCGGCAACCACGGCAAATCCTTGCCCCTCTTCCCCAGCCCGGGCGGCTTCTATGCCAGCGTTGATCGACAATAGGTTGGTTTGCAGGGCAATTTGGTTAATAAACGCCACCACTTGGGAAATTTGCTGGGAGGATTCCCCGAGGCGCTTGACTTTTTTTGCAGTTTCTGCTATCGTATCTCGCAATATTAGAATACTGACAACAGAGCGCTCAATAGCGTGGGTGCCGCTTTGGGCGGTGTTGGCAGCGGTATGGGCGACGGCAGCGGCTTGGCGGGCGTTGAAGGCTACCTCTTGAATAGAACTAGTCATTTGAGCCACAGAATCTAGGGTTTGGGTGATTTCCTGGGTTTGTTGGAGTGCGGCTTCAGACAGTTGAGCAATAGCTCCGGCATTGTCCCCAACGGACTGGTTTACCTGAGTGGCAGCAGTTTTAACTTGGGTAACAATCGCTCGTAGACTTTCGATTACGGCATTGAAGAAGTCAGCCACAGTGCCAATTTCCCCACTGAGGATCTCAGCCCTTACCGTTAGGTCACCTTGGGCAGCTCCTTCCACTTTATTGACCAGTTCTAAAAGTTGCAACTGTAGTGCTTCCCGTTGTTGCTGTTGTTCGTGGGAAACTACTTCTGCAGCAGTGCGGGCTTGTTTGAGCTGGTCTACTAGCTTGGCTTGCTCAAGGGCAAAGCCCAATTGAATTGCCATCTGCCTGAAAAAGTTGATGTCTGATTCTTGCCAATGCCGGGTACCGGAACACTGATGGGTCACCAACAGTCCCAGTAATTTGCCGTCCGCTAAGATGGGGGCGACTAGGTTAGCTTTGACTTTAAACGGTTCAAGTTGACCCAAGTAACACTCACTCAAGCCTGCCTGGTAAATGTTATCCAAGGCACTAACTCTACCCTGCTGATACTTTTCCACATATTGGTGGGCAAAGCAGGGGTCAGCAATTTCTGCTCCTAAGGATTTCGGCCAGCCATGACCTACGGATTCGGCGACAATAGTTCCTTCCCAATTTTCCTCAAACAGATAGACTACGACTCGGTCGGTTTTCAGAGCGTCTCGGATGCCACTGGTGGCTGACTGGTAGATTTCCTCGACTGTGAAAGATTGCCGGATACGGGAGGTAATCTCAATAACTTGCCCAGCTCGGTTCGCTTCAGCGGTCTTCACTGTGGCGAGACTGGCACCGCTTAAAGCTAGTCCTAAGTGGGTGGCTAATTCCTGTAGAAAGTTAATCTCATCGGTGCGCCATACCCGAGTCCTAGAACACTGATGAGCTACCAATAAGCCAATTAGATTATCGACCCCCACAATCGGGACAACCAGGTTTGCCTTCACTTGCAATCGGTTCAACAACTGCATATGGCCCGAGGAATATTTCTCTGCTTGGACATCACTGGTGGGCACAACCCTGCCCTTGCGGTAGGCTTCCAGCAATTTTCTGGGAATACAAGCATCGGTGATTTCGTGGGCGATCGCTTTTGCCCAAGGGGAGTCTACCGCTTCAGCCACAATGCTTCCCCGATAGCCTGGGTCAAAGCCATAGATCACCACCCGGTCGGCGGCTAACTTTTCCTTAGCAGCATTCACCACTAAATCAAAGGCATGGGCTTTCTCATCAGGTTTGGCAGCATGGGTGACAACATCAGCAAATAACTGCGCCTTGTTTAGGGAAGCTTGTTGGTTAGCAACTAGGGTCTGTAGCTGAGATGCCATGCGGTTGATATTTGACCCAAGTACCCCTAGCTCATCAGTTCCCACCAGCTCCAAACGGGTATCCAGTTCCCCTTCGCCGAGGGCTTTCACTGCGTTGGTAGCTGCTAACAGGGGACTGGTCAAACGGTTAGCGAGATAGACAGCTACTGCAGCAACTAATAAGGTGGTCAGGGAGGTTCCGAGGGTCAGGGTCAGGAGTAATTGCCGCTGGGGCAGAAATGCGTTCGCGTAGCGTGGCCAAGCGCCAATCGCATCTGGGGTGCCCATCACTACTACCCAGGGCAGGTCTGGTAAATCGTTGATTTTACTTAAATCGTTGTTTTTACTAAAGGGGGTATAGGCTAGCAGATCCTGATGTTTTTTGACCCGATTAGATGTGACTAGAGTATCGGGTTTATCAGCAGTTAGCAGTTCTTTGGCGTCCGGGAATACCTTGGTTAGGGGCTGATTAACGATATTGCTTTGGTTGGAGAGAAAAATTTTACCGTTGGTGGTATTGATTAAGTAAAGTTCTTCGCCTCCGCTGCCCATCAGGTTGATCGAATCTTGAAGGTATTGGATGGGCATCCGGGATTGGATAACTGCGACCAGCTTTTTTGTATTTTCGTCAAGTACCGGTGCAGCTAAGTAAAGGGATAACTGACCAGACGCATCCGAGTGTATCGGTTGACTAATCGCCGGTTGTTTGGTCTTGATCACCTGCTCAAAATAAGACCGGGAGCTGGGATTATCTACAAGAGTCTGACTAGATTTGGCAATCACTTTGCCCGTTAAGTCGAAAACAGCGATACTGTCGTAGACTTGGTAAATCTCTAGGTACCGGTTTAATAATAGGGCTTGTCTTTCCGAAAGGGAGGTGGTCTGCTGTTTACTGGAATTAGTGAAAACTGGGAGCGTAGCTAGAAATCGAATATCCGCATAGCGGTCTTGTATGATGCCCTTGAGGTTGTCTTCTAGGCTAACTACCCTGGCAATGTTGTTTTGGGAAATTTCTTGGGTAATAGATTGGTTGGCTAAGTGATAGGCAATAGAGCCAATCAGTAGTACAGGAATAGTGCCTAGGGTGATGAATAATGATGTTACTTTAGTTTTTAAGCTGAGTTTAAGACCCCCAAAGCTTTTGGAGCTGCTAGGTGGTTTAGTGGAGCCAATAAGCTCAACCCCATCCTGATTGGAGTTTTCGGTTACTTCTGTCCTAGTCACATTTATAACTGAGTCCAATTCGGCATGGTGACGATACCTGTCTTTGCTTACCCCCTGACTCGTTAAATCCTTATTAATTTCACTATTATATATTGATTTATCAAATTGTTTCACCATAAAAAAGCACCATTACCTGGCTACTAACTTAGTTTTTATAAAAGCATTGATATATCTATTATATTTTTAAAAAAATGGTCGGTTTTAGGATAGTATTAAATTAACAATCAACAATTAACAGCTGCCATTGATCTCAAGTCAATTCCCGTTAAATTAGGTGTTGTGTAAAAGAGATGAAGCCATAATTGCCAAACCATCTAGTACTAACAAAATTTCTTGCTCTTGCAAAGCGCATCCCCTTAAGTAGGGAACCAAACCCGATGACACTTGTCCCAGTGGAGATTGAATACAATCGGGTGTTAGTCGCAACACCCCTTCAATGCTTTGGACGGCAACCCCCAAAGACGCTGACTGATTACGGAGCGTCACTATGTTGTACTGTTGAACATTGGTTTCTAGCGTCGGTAAACCTAGCATTTGAGCTAGATCAATTACCCACAACACACGAGAACGCCGATTCATCAACCCCTGTACGTAGAAGGGCATATTTGGCATGGGAGTCAGACGCTCTTGGGGCAAGACTAGAACTTCCTGGGCTTGATGCATAGATATAACCGCAGGGGTTTGTTCATTTAACAAAAATTTAAGATAAGCATCCCCGATATTCTTGTGTTCTTCAGATGGTTTGGTTATACTAGCTAACTGAGACCAGGTCTGAGGGGTATGGGCAAGTGCTGGCGTATTCATTAATTCACAAGTTAACCTATGTGATCAGACCAATAATTGGTGAGTTTATAATTGGTGAGTGTCTCAAAGTATTGGTTAGGTAAACTATAACCAATAGAATAATCTATAATAATAACCTATAGAGGGATATGTATTTATAATACCACCCGAAATGTCTTAATAAATCAACACCGAATTCAGCTTTTTATCCTTCATAGATATAAGGGAGATAGTTCCCAAATGATTATTTGAGATGTTTAAACACTATCTTGAGGAGATCGGATTGGTTAAACGGTTTAGTCAAGTAACCAGATGCTCCAACAAGTTTAGCCTTAGCTCGGTCTAGGAAACCAGTATTGCCAGTTACCATAATAATTGGGGTATGTTTAAAAAGTGAATGCTTTCGTAACAGAGAACATAGCTCATAACCATCTAAGTTTGGCATGGCAACATCGAGCAAAATTAGGTCAGGCTTAATACGGATAATTTGCATTAATGCCCTAACTGGGTCATTAATCATGACAACAGAGAAACTTTTATCTTCCAAGAAGGAGTTGATGGCATTTAAAACACTTGTACTATCATCAATGCAAGCAATCTTGTAAGTTTTACTGGTAGACGTTGGTTTTTGATTAACCGATGTATTATACTGGAAGCTCTGCTCTAGTTGAGCCGACTTATTTAGAGAGGGTTCGTGAATTGAGTTCAATTGTGTAGAATTTCCGATGGGGACTACAGAATGAGAGCTATAGGGATTATTCATTGGCTTTGAGTTAGAAGAGTGCTGATGTTGTAACTGTTCGTAACAGTGTTCAACAATTGTGCGAAGGTCAAGCCTACAAAATTTAGGCAAATCCTCAGATGGATTAGTTTCCAGTAATTGGTAAGTTCCTTCTTTCTCTGACAGCAGAGAACCTATTACGTCTTCAGCCAATTCTTCGATCAGACTTGCTGCCTGAACGGAATTCAGATAATGTTGATTAACCAACCAACAAATTGCTTGGTAATCTGAAGGATAATTTGAATGACTGTTTAAGTTGGCTTCAAAGATCAGGCGAACCTGAACCCGAACGGCACTAACAAGGGTAGGAATTCTACGACTTAGACGAGATAAGTAATGATCTAGGCGATCAAATGGGTTGATGGAGTTTGAAGCATAGACTAATTTACCATTTTCTAGATAGATTGACCAAGAAACTGAACCACTAGATACTTGTAAACATCCATTGGCATGACGACTGGATAATTGAGCCAATAAGGAAAGGGGGTTTAGTTTTTTATCATGTCTGTAGCTATTGATGTAGGTGGAGTTCATTTTTCTCTAATCCGCTGTAAATCAATTGATGAAAAAAAATCAATACTAATGATTGATTGACTTTGCTTAATAGTTAGCTACATCCTAGCTAAAGGATATTCCGGAAAGTTTTCTTGAAGTGAAATTATTTTTTTAACTAAAAATCGATTTTCAAAACAAATAACAGCCATACCCAAACTCAAACTGTACAATAGGTCATGTGACTAGTAAAGATTACCTAATCAACTTAGGTAGTAGCTGCTTCCCTGAATTGGATATCTCAGAAATGAATGGGAGCTGAGATTCAAAAATTAAACGGTTTTAAGTTCTTTAAAAAAAAATGAGGGGTGGATTCTCATTTGCATTGCACCATGACATCCAAGAGTGAAGGGTAACTATAGTAAACTTGGATACACCCTCTAGGTACAGAAAAACTTTCCTAACACTAGATTTACCAAAAATTCACTCGTTGTCCATTATCTTAACAAGCTTGTCTATCATTATGTGTAAAGCTTACATAAATAGTTTTTTAAATGGATGAAGTTAGTGTAATTACTGAGTGACTATTTAGTGGCTGGGAGAGAATATTACCAAACAATGGGTCATGGGAAAACTTTCGTAATTTATCCTGATAGTCGGCAGTACTGGCCTAATAAATAAGAAGCTTAGCTTAAATTACTTTAAGATTTGGCTAATGACATTAACGACAAGTTAGTTAATATAACCAAAATTGCACTTGTCAATATCCTTATTTGAAAGTTATAATCGATGGAGCTCGAATAAGGTGTTACACACTTAACTTGCGCACTGAAGTCAGACTAGCCTAGGGCAAGTCGAAGAAAGCGTCTACGTTTATATAGCCCCTATATAACCCTACTATGCACAGGTTTGGGGGGCTAGTGCAAGATATGAGGTATATTAGTATACTACTATAATAATTACTTTGTGTGATTGCTAGCAAAGAAGTGGTTTCCATCAGCAGGGTGATTTGCTCAAGACGTTTTCCGCTCTACAGGGAGACGCCAAAAAATAGTTAGCTTATATAAGACGTTACTTCGGCAATCTACCCTGGGAGAAATTGTCCCCCACTCTAGGAATAACGTTAGGAATAAACTCATCGGGATCCTAGCTACCGTTAACAATTAACAATCAGGGATAGTAATGCTGCGATAGCAGTTCGTACACCGATATTTTATCGTTTTATCGATTGGTTAGACAAGTATGGGAAACTATTCATCCCTTACAAAGCCAGTTTAGGTTACATTTGGTTTCAATTTTTTTTCAAGTCCCATTAAATCGGGCTATAGCTATAAACTTCATTCAAAACGTCTTTTGCTGATCAAATATCATGACTCATTTTGGCATAATTTGTCCTGCTGGTTATAGTCATCTTAAGTCTATGACTACTTTAGGTTATGAACTGAAACAGCGTGGTAATCGCGTCACCGTATTAGGAATTGAAGACGCTCAACAACAAGTTTTAGCCGCAGGATTAGAATTTCAGTTGATTGGCAAGTCAGATTTTCCCAAAGGAACAATGAAAAAAAAGTTGACTGAACTAGGTTATCTCAGTGGTTTTAAGGCATTAAAATATACAATTAATTTGCTTTTAAGTTTAGTAAAAATCTCTCTTCGGGATGTTCCAGAAGTCATTAAATCAGCAGGTATAGAGCTATTGTTAGTCGATCAAACTTGTCCAGAAGGAGGAACTATCGCTGAGTATCTAGACATTCCTTTTGTAACTGTTTGCAATTCTTTAATGATGAATCGAGAAATAAATATTCCTCCCTGTGGTACGTCCTGGAATTATGACCCTTCATGGCGGGGCATTCTACGGAACAAAGTGGGTTTTGCACTGATTTATCCTCTGGTTTTATCTCTACGAAAAGTTATTGATGAGCATCGTAAGCAGTGGAATTTATATCCATATGATAACTGGAGTCAACTCTATTCCCAGTTGGCTCAACTTAGTCAACATCCTGCTGAATTTGAATTTCCTAGAACAGAACTACCATCTTGTTTTCATTTTACAGGTCCCTATAGCAACCCAAAGAGTCGAGAACCTGTATCTTTTCCTTATGAAAAGCTGACTGGAGAACCACTCATTTATGCTTCCATGGGGACTGTACAAAATCGGCTTCTCTGGATTTTTCCAAGGATTGCAGAAGCTTGTGTGGGATTAGATGCTCAATTAGTGATTGCTTTAGGTGGG